>JAGQXH010000132.1 GCA_020436695.1 Lewinella sp.
AAGTTTCCGATAAGATCCTGTTGCTGGAGCGGCTGATCGAATTTGTAGATACCCTGATCGTCGGTGGCGGTATGGCCTATACTTTTGTTAAGGCAAAAGGCGGCTCCATAGGTAACTCTCTGGTCGAAGAAGATAAACTGGACCTTGCCTTGGAGTTGGTAGCAAAAGCCAAAGCTAAAAACGTAGAGATCCTCTTGCCTGAGGATTCCGTTATTGCCGATAAGTTTGACAAAGATGCCGATCACAAAATAGCCGACAGCGATAGCATCCCCGACGGCTGGATGGGACTGGATGTGGGTCCGAAAGCCCGCAAAGCTTTTGCCGGCGCTATTGATCGCAGCAAGACCATTTTGTGGAACGGCCCCATGGGTGTTTTCGAATTCGAGAACTTTGCCCAGGGTACCAAAACCATTGCCGAAGCGGTGGCAGCAGCTACTGCCAAAGGAGCCTTCTCGCTGGTTGGTGGTGGTGATTCGGTAGCGGCTGTCAACCAGATGGGACTGGCTGATGATGTCAGCTACGTATCCACCGGTGGTGGTGCGATGCTGGAATTCCTGGAAGGGAAAGAATTACCGGGGATCAAAGCCATCCGCGAATCGTAAGCTATCCGGATCTATCTTCTCTTCTCATCCGGTAAACCCTCAAGAGATCGTTTCTCTTGGGGGTTTATTGTTATTCCCCGAAAGTTGTTAACTTGGAACATTGATAATTGTGGCCTGAAGTCGTCGGGTACGTTCCTGCTTTTAATTGCAGACTTACGACTGATAGACTTACGACTTAAAGACTAGCTTAAACCCATGACCCAACCCATTCTCTACTTCACTTTTGCCAATCAGGAAGACGATCATCTTCCCAAACTAAAGCAGGAGATCGACGAAATAAAAGAGATCCTCAGGCCATTGGAACAACGGGAATTCATCAAACTGGAAAGGGAAGAAAGTACCACCACCGCCGATATCATTAAAACCCTGGCCGCCTATCCGGATCAAATTGCCGTTTTCCACTATGCCGGCCATGCCACCGGCCGTTCGCTGGAATTGGAAGATCGCTCCGCCACATCACAAGGTATCGCGAGTCTGCTCGGTGCTCAATCAAACCTACAACTGGTCTTTCTCAATGGGTGCTCCACACAGGCGCAGGTGAAGCAGTTGTTTGAAGCCGGAGTCAAGGCAGTGATCGCCACTTCCGTCCCTATTGGAGATGAAAAGGCAGTGCTGTTTGCGGCCACTTTTTACCGGGCCCTGGCCAATAAGCGCTCTATTAAAATGGCTTTTGAGTTTGCCAAAGCGGCGGTGGAACTGACGCACCGGGATGCACCGGATTTCGTTATTCAACGGGGAGTCGGGATGATGAATGAGGAAACCGAAGAGGTTCCCTGGGGATTGTACGTACAGGAACAATTCGCCGATGCGGTATTGCACTGGCGTCTTCCCTATTACCGGGAGGTAGGGCTACCCGGTCACATGCTCCAGTTCATCGGCAGTCAGTTTAAGGTCAACCGCTATATTGTGATGGTGTTGGATGAAATGTGCCGCTATAATAAAGACATCTACAGCCAGATGGTGGAGGTACGGGATGGAGAAGAGGTAAAAAAGGACAGTAGTACTTATCTGGACCTGGTTATCCAGAATTTCCCCTGGCTGATCGGCTCTCAGATCCAGTTATTGCGCCAGTGTAACCGCCCTGACCGGGCACGACTGGAGCAATTGTTGAGTACCTATCTGATCACCGGGATGACACTTTACTACATCCTTTTATCTGATTTTTGGGATAACAAGCGGCAGATCGGTTTTTCCACACCGGAAGAGGTTCCTGATTATTTGCACCAAAAGCGAGAAGAATTACCAGGCTATGATTTTCTGAAAAGGATATTGGTCCTGGCCCACACCATGCAACAGGGATCGGTTGAATTTTTCCTTCCGGAAATGATTGGTTTTCTTGAAAAGCTACAAGATCAAAGCGGGCACTTGTTTAAAGCCTGGCAATATCTGGAGCGTATAAAGACGGATCTTTCCTCCGTTGAAGAGGACAAACTGGAGAAAATTTGCCTGACTGCTGAACAGGCGCTGGCCGTTTTATTGAAAGAAGCAGCTTTCCTGGCAGACTATCGAATGCTTACCGTGAGAAACATATCCGTGGACAATCCACGTTACAGTAAAGTATTGTACGATATGGGACTGGGAAATCTGAACGCCCTTGTCAATACCAGTTTGAGTCTGTACGAGGATGCCGAAAAACGCCGTAAGGAAAGTTACTCCAACTGCAAATCCGTCATCCTCACTCCCGATGAAAATGACTTAAGGCACGCACTGAACCTCTCCCCTTTTGTGATCGATAAAAATACCTTCCTGAACAACGAGCATATCGACCTGTTCCTGTATGCCTACGAAACCGAAGGAAAGTATCATTACCTGGCCGTTAAACACAGTTTTTACCTGGCTTTGGCCAATGAAAAAGGAACAGATATTATCGATACGGATATGACACTGGAAGATTTCAACGAAGGGCGTAATATTAACAAAAATGCAAAGATCGATGATCTTAGTTTCGGAGATGCTTTCGATTTCGGAGATTCCGCTACGGCAACTCAGGAAAGCCCGAAAGTATTTGATCTGCTGGAGAGCCAGTTTGAGCAGTTGTTCACAGATTTGAATTGATGCTGCAATATTGCTATACTACGATACTATAATGAGCATGGCGCAAAACAAAGCATTGAATATCTAATCATTGTAGCCTTCCAGCATCGTAGTATTAAAAAATCCAAACGTCAGTCAACACCCAAAAATAGAGCAATGAACATCACAGCATTACAGAATCACAGCATCACAACATCAAAAAAATGAGCCCGTTCAAATTTCTGGATGCGTACGACAAAGAAGATCAGGATCGCTTCTTCGGACGGGAGAAGGAAACGGCCCAACTGTACAACGCCGTCTTTGCTTCCAACCTGACGCTACTCTACGGAGGCTCCGGAACGGGTAAAACGAGTCTGGTGAATTGCGGGTTGGCCAACAAGTTCTACCCCAGCGACTGGCTACCGGTCTTTGTTCGCCGGGAAAGCAATATCAATCTTTCCCTCCCAAAAGCCATTGAACAGTATCTGGAACGAGGCCGCCCCAGTGATTTTACGGAGTGGCCCCTACCCGATCAGGTACAACGCCTGTATCTGGATCACTACCGGCCAGTCTATCTCATCTTCGATCAGTTTGAGGAATTGTTCATCCTGGGCAGTCAGACCGAACAACAAGAATTCTACCGGAGTATCGCACAATTACTGAAAGCCGGTTTACAGGCTAAGATCATCCTCATTGTACGCGAAGAATGGATCGCCCATCTGAATGAGTTTGAAAAAGTACTGCCTACCCTTTTTGACAACCGCCTCCGCATCGAACAGATGAATGACCGAAACATCGCGCGGGTGATCAGTGGAATGACCCGGCAGGCGGATCATCCGACCATAAAAATTGAGGATCCGCAGACGACGATCTCCCAGATCATCAGCAATCTGAGAGATAAACATCACCGGGTTGACCTGACCAATCTACAGGTATATATGGATCGTCTGTATCGGACGCGACAGGCCAATACCGTGTCCGGTCAAACAATTGTATTTGATCCGGTGCTGGTAGAACAAGTGGGGCGGATCGATAATGTGCTGGGTACGTTCCTGGAAGAGCAAATGACATTACTGGAAGATAAATTATCCGAAAAAGGGGTAAAACAGGTAAAAGGACTACCCCTGGAAATACTGTACACCCTCGTCACCGACAACGGCACCAAGCAACAAATGGAGCCTACAGGCATCCAGGAAAGTTTGCCACGTAACCGAAATCTTTCTTACGAGCAACTGACCTATTGTCTTGAGGAATTTCAGCGGTTGAGGCTATTGCGTAGGTTGGAATGATGCTATGATCCTGAGATGTTGCGATTCTGTGATGGACATTGCTATATTTTGTGTTACTGGCTGACGTTTGTATACGGAGGTCAGTGATGGATCGAATTAATATCACAACGCTTTAATCTCTTTTTTCTACGCTTTCTCTTCTATCTAAAGAACTGAATATCTATTTAACAGCGGAAGCATGCGATACGAACTAGCTCACGATTCATTGGCCCGCCAGATCCTGGACCGGGTGTCTGTAGAGGCCAAAGCGCGCCGGCAGGCCGCGCAGTTGGTGGAGCGGGCTTATCGTCGCTATCTGGAACGTGGCATATTGCTCACCCGGGAAGACCTGGATGAGATACGGCCGCATGAAGACGGCATCAGTTTCAGCCCGGAAGAACTGGATTTCATAAAAAAAAGCAGGGCGGCCCTGGAGCGGGCGACACGCCGGAAGCGACAGGTCGTGATCACCATCATCAGTGCACTGAGTATATTTCTGCTTTTTGCCCTCTGGCAATGGCAGCGTTCGGTAGCCAGTACCAAGGCCCTAAAGGCCAATGCTGCATACGAAACGGGATATCCAAGTCGCGCTTTCCGCCTGGCGAAATCCTCCAACCGAACCCTGGGTATCGATAAGGATACCAAAAAAATGATCAACGGAGTACTGCAAAATATTAGCGCTTCCGGATTAGTGCGGGATCTTATCCACGAACAACCGGTCAAAACATTTGACATCAATCCGGACGAAACGCGAATACTGAGCATTACACAGGGAAATTCCGCATATATATGGGATCTGGAAAATTACAACATCCTTCACACCATTGAATACCCGGAGGAGATACGCGAGGGAGCCTTCCTTCCCTGGAGTGATACCGGAGCATTCATCACTCTTGCCGGACAAAATACAGCCTATTTCCGGAACGGAGACGGAACGCTTGCATTCCAGTACCAATTATCTGACCCCATTAATGGTTTTGTTTTTAGTCAACGCTCAAAGCTCGTTGCATTATGGTCAGCCAAAGAGGTAGTTCTCCTTTCCGATTCCACGAACATTCTGAAATTGCCGGAAATGCCTGCCGGAGACCTTATACAGGTAGATATTTCGCCCAACGGCAACTATCTGCTGCTTGCAACAGAAAAAGGTGTTCGGACCTGGTGGATACAATATCTGCAGCAGGGACTTCCTCCTCAGCAGCGGGCCGTACTGGATGGAGCGATAAAATGGAGTGGCTTCGTAGCCTCCGATCTGAGTAACCCGGTCATTCTGGTTCAATATGAAGACGGCAGCATCACTACCTTTGACCAAAAGGGGCAATCGGGAGCTTCCAATGATAACGATAATCCAATATTCGGCAATCCGGAATACAGCTTGTTTAATACCGAACTAAAAGACCTGGATTCTAATCTATCGGTGGTACATATCGATTTCTCGCAGCCCGGTTATGAGCATCCCAAGATCCTGTTCCAGCCAGATAGCACCACTGTCTATTACTGGTCGGCCTATCGCGAGTATAGTTCCGGTGAACGTGCCGGAAGTTTGGATTTTTATACCCGAAATGATGCGCCTATTATCGGCACCCAATTCAGTAAAGGCGATCGCTATTTACTTACTGCTTCCAGTGACGGACGAGTTGACATTTACGATATCAGCGGTTCAGCACTTCGACGCTACAAGCGCCTGCGCGCTCAGATCCGACAGGCCCGCTTCATTCGACAGGACAACTGGCTCTTGGGCACCTCTTTCGATAACACCATCAAAATATGGCAACTAAACACGACCAAGAAGACTGGTATTCAGCAGATTTTAAACAATTATGATACTCTTTTACAAGTTTATAATTAATACAAGACCAGCACGCTAACTTTTTCTCTTCGTCATGGATTAATCAGTAGCTAACCAAATACACATCTTATGAGCACTGTACCAACCTCTCCACTTTGTTTGCTGTATACCCTATGTTGTATTTTTCTTCCGGTCACCCTCTTCTGCCGGCCTGAATACAGTGCCGAACTAGAGCAACTGATGAGTACCAAACTGGAGGTAAAAGGGGTGCAGGATCACCAGATCATCGATTGCAACACTTACCGCTTTAACGAAAAGATGTTGTATGAGAATTTCAACACCATCCGCTTATACGAGGACAATGCTTACCAGTTTGCCGTCAGTTTTTTCTATTTCGATGACGATGAGATCATTAATGCCGGAAATATCAGTCAGAGGAGATATAAAGTCAGCGTGCCAACTTCGGGAAACGGGAATTTTATTGTTAATGCCGTTTACTACCGGGATGAAATTCTGATGGTTTCTACACTGGCTATGGGTAAGGCCGGCACGCGAGACAGCCTGCATATTCAATTATTCGATGATGATGATCTCCTGCTGGCAGAAGCGATCTTTCCATTTGAAATACAATCCAACGAAGAAGACGCCACTACCACTGCTTTCCTACCAATGGAAATGCACTACCAACCGCTCTACCTCACTCTGGAAGATATTGACAATCCCAACAATCGCATCGAACGTCAATTACTTCCTTTTTTCCCGGATACCATCAACGTGAATGCCCGCGATGTATTCAATCTATACACCGAGATCGAACAGGAAGTCTATCTCGATGGAAATGCCTATGTACTGGTTGCCGATCATGAAAAGGATTACGGCTATGTAGCCAACTTCAATTGGGAAGGTCAGGGACTGCAATATAAACCGGCCAGCGAAAACAAATTGAAATCTTACCTGACCGTGGTACCGGGAAGAGGAGGCACGGTAACTTCTCCTCAGGTCGATATCAGCAAACTGCTGGCTCAGAATCTGCAAAAAGCCGGCCTGCAGTTTAAAGGTGAACGGGTGAAGCAGGAATATCGTTTTGTCATGCCGAAAGAGAATGTTAAAAAAGTATATTCTGATAGTTACCTGAAAAAGAATACCCGCCTATCCAGTCAGCGATTGAGTCATCAGGCCATTCGTTCCATATTGGATCAGAACAAAACCAAAGTGGAAAGTCAGTTGAAAACTTCAGATATCAAACTGATCCCTTATCTGCAGATGAATAAATCCATGCTCTTAAAAATGCAACAACCGCAGCTGAAAGTCAATGAATCATCTCCACAACAGAATAAAGTAATAACTACCAAACCAAATACCCAGATCTCTCGTACCCGTGTACATCCGTCAAAGATAGAAAAGCAGAAGGTAGATACGCAGCTGCCGGAAAAGCCGGCTACCAACTATGCTGTTACGCACATCCGGGTAGTGCCTGAAGCCATTGCCCCTGCAAAAAATCCCTACTATACTTTGTCAATTGAAATACATAGGGAAACGGACGTCATGTCATATCAAACTTATTTGCTTACCTTTAGAGTGATTGAATGAGTCTGTTAATTATCCTATATAAAACTAAAACCCAGTCTATGAAACGTCTCGCAAACCCTTTGCTGTTCTGCTTTACGCAGATCGGAACTGTGTTGGCACTATTATGTACAGCCATACAAGTGCAAGCACAAAGCGAACCTTTTCTAAATGCCGTGATGTTGCTGAATAGTCCGCAACTTTTTAACCAGGAGGTAAGCTGTAACACCCTGGTATTCGAAGGACAGAGTTGGCCGGAACCTTATGGTTTTTTCCGGCTGCACAGCGGTAAAACCTATCAGTTCGATCTTTCTTTTTCCGTATCCTCTGCCGGCAACGAACAGGTTACCGAAGCGAATTATAAAAGCCGGCAGTGGTCAATCCGATTAGTTCCTTCTACAGGGAAAAACTATCGCCTGGTTTCCATGCCGTCCCAAAGCAAATTATCCCTGATATTGCAGATTACAGGTAGTGTTGGAACTCAGGAAAAATTCACGGTACAATTACTGGATCCTCAGAAAAAATTGATTGCCGCTTCCGAGTTCCCACTCTCCATTGTTTCTAATGCGGTCGACCTGACCCTCGGTGCTTCCATGATACAGACCTCCACTTCTGCTGTTTATCTGACCTATGGTCGTTCTGCTACTTCCAGAAAAAAATTAGGGGATAAACTAGGTGTGCCGGATACGATCTATCTGGATGCGACTACGCAGAAACAATTCAGCTTACAAATTGAACAAGTGGTATCCATCCGGGGAAAATCCAAAACCGTGTACGCAGATTCAGAAAATCCTTACGGCTACAAGGCTAGTTTTCGTTGGTTGGGAAGGATAAGGCCCGGAGATTTGCCTAAGTTGAGTTACAAAAAGAATATGCAGTATGTTATAGGTGATCCCCCAAAAGAGGGGACACCAAGAGGGAAAATTGACCGGTCTCGATTTGGGATACCAAAGACAGCTAATACGGTAAAAAAATACGGCACCATGATGATCACTATCCGAAGGCATCCGGACGTAATTACCAGGTCCTACAATGTAGTCATTGGCCTGATGGAATGATTCCTGACCATCAGACAGCAAGATACGCCAAAAAGTGTTAGTATTGCAGCAATACAGCATTACAGGATCGAGCTATGATGAAAGGGAACGTCCCCTCGAAGAAAAAGCAACTTATCCCTCCCAGTCATTCACTAGAGGGTTATTTAAAGCGTTATAACCGCCAGGTTGAACTGCCGCTGCATTACGATGATCTGACGCAGTATGAGTCCAGTTTGCCTTTGCTGGATCGAAACGGGAATGATACCCTGTGGGAAACGGTCTACTACAGCGAGTACGATCGCAATACGATCTTCCGGGCGCTGACGGCCATTTATTCACTACTGAAAACCGATGGTGATACCCATGTGATCGAGCATCTGACGGTGGCCCGGATCGATTTCTGCACCTTCGGCAACACCAAGCCGTTCCGCATTCGCATCATCAACCGGCTCAACGACAACTACGACCACTTCTATATCAAAAAAGCGGATGCATCCAGGATCTACGGCCTGGAACTGGAAGATCTGCTTTCCCCCAACCGGGTTACGTTTCTGGTAGATGGCGATACCCTCATTGAGGAGCACGTAGCCGGTATTCCCGGCGATGACTTCATGAAAGGGCATCTGGAAACCTCACATTTCGATCAGATCCGGATCGCCAAGGAATTTATCAAGTTCAATGAGCGCTGCTTCGTCCGGCTGCTGGGAGATATGCGCTCTTACAATTATGTAGTTGACATCACGCCGGATATTGAAGGTTCACAGTACCGGCTGCGCGCCATCGATTTTGATCAGCAGTCCTACGAAGGCCGCAAAAGTTTTTATCTGCCGCAGTATTTCAAGGAGAATAATCCCATCATTTTCATGGGGATCGACAATATGCGACCGGAAACGGTTACTCAGTATCAGTTGGAGGAGCGAAGTTTGATCGCAGCCCGGGTAAAGACCTCTCCTATCCGCTTCCGCAATCTGTTTGAAGTGATGATCAAAGATAAGTTATCCTCCACGGAGAAAGTGGACCAGTTAAAATATGAATTGGGATACCACCATAAATCGCAAAGCTTTCAGAAATGCCGGTCTATGGGAGAAATTGTGCTAACCAATATCAAATTGCTGCTGGCCAAGGATTTTAAGCAGAGTATTATTATTGGGTAAGCAGGATTGTTTCCGGTTTTTTATTGCGGCCTACAAGCTACCGCGTCCCATCCGCACTCCCATTCACATCTCCATACTTGATGCCGGTGAAGTTGATCTCACTCTCGGCCAGTATCAGATTGAAGTTGATGAGCTCCGGTATGCGTTCCTGTAAGGGATGCTCCGGGTCAGAGAAGGTAAAATCACCGGGAAGAAAGACCCAGGAATCGGGATTATTGACGAAATATTCATCGAGGCCCAGGATAACCCGCCGGGCAGTAATAATGTCCAGAATGGAAATATTCCCGGAACGGTTCACATCGGCAGCAATGATCTGATAAGGACTGGTGATTATTTCCAAACCCAAAATATGACGACTAATGCGGATAATGTCAAGTACCGAAACCCCATTACCCGGATTGATCTTTTTGCTGGTCGACAGTTCGTATACTACATTCATCGGCACATTCTCAAAGCGGAAATAGCCATGTGGATCGGTGACGGTGTGCAGGCTATCCGGCCCATTCAGTTCCATGATGACCATTCCTACGCCCGCTCCGGTCTCGGTAGTAATGCGGCCGCTCAACCGCCCCAATGGTTCACAAACCAGTCCGTCTGCAACGATAAAAAAGCTGACGGTGCATTTGCTGCGGTTGTTCTCGGAATCGGTAGCCCAGATATCTACTTCTCTTTTTCCGAGAGAATCACAAGTGTAAAGCAGATTTTCTGCATCAGTATTAGCAAAGCTAAGTATGAAACTGTTGCAGGAATCCACTACCGATGCGACAAAGTCTTCCGGACTTAATACTACCTGTAGATCTTCGCCGATAATGAATTCCGGATTATCCCGGCAGATCAGGGTCGGCGGGCTGCAATCTTTAACCACCAACGGATAGCGTCCATTGGAGGTATTGCCGCAGCCATCAACTGCTGTGATGTAGATCTCATGCTCTCCTACCGGATATTCCCCTTCCAAAATATGGCCCTGAATGCCTTTTACCAGTTGACCGTATGGATCTTCCGTAAAAGCACCACCGTCCAGACTAAAGCGATGACTGACAGTCAGGTCTTCATCACAGTTATCACTCACCTGAAGAACCAGATGCACCATTTCCCGGCAGTTGCCGTCCATGTCGCAGAATGGTGCGCTCGCAGGCGGCAGAATGAAAGGTGCCTCATTATCGATCAGGTGGATCAACTGCCCGAACTCAAGTGTGGGATGATCGGGATGATCCTGTAACCGCCATTCCCGCCACAAATCGACCTTGCCACAACTATTGATGGAGTCTCTGATACTGAATTGAATATCCATCGGGCAGTTGTCCTGAAAGATAGGGGCCTGATATTGTGGATTCTGAAAAACCGACAGATCACTGCCGCAATCGACCTCGATCAATTCAGGAGGTGTGGAATAGATCGTAGCCGGTAAGGGGTCATGCGTAGACACGGTAGTCACGCAGTCGTTAAAATTACCACTACAATCCCAGGCACGCATTACCACCTGCCTCGGCTCAACCGCACAGTAAATATTGATGCGATCCCGAAAAGACAGGATCGATTCGTCGACCCAGCGGATCTGCATTTTATCCACACAGCAGTTGTCACGGCTGCCCTCATCAATCATAAAAGGTTCGAGTATTCCTTGTCCATCCAAACTCAGGTTGACCGTCACTTTCGAATCACAAAGCATGATCGGTTCCGATTCGTCGATCACCTTTAAATTGGCCGACAGACTGCTGATGTTCCCACAGGCATCCTGTACTTCGTAAAAGATCTGGTGGGGCCCGCCCAGTTTGAGGCCCGGAAACGGGATATATCCACCTTCTGCTCCGTCTTTACCATTGACGTATTCCAACTCACCTACAGCTGTATAAATGCGTATGGTCACTTTATTGCATTCGTCCGTCACGAGAGGAGGCGGGATAAATCCCACCGAAGAACAAACCCCATAGTTGTTATCTTCTTTGCGAACGTTAGCTTCGAGATCATCTAATACGGGTTCGATCACCGGTGGCGTCTGGTCCACTACCCGGATAAATTGCAGATTGTCGTTACCGGCGCCGTCCATGGTAAATATCTGGGTACCACAGGCATCCAGTACGGTCCATTTCCGGATAATGAGAAAACTGGTGGCAAAATCTCCGCAGATCGGCAGTTTCTGATCCTGATGGGTATAGATGAGGCCGCAGCGCGAATTGTCAACCAGGCTAGGCACGCCGGCCTTATCGGCTTCGGCATTGATCACATACGGATCGGCCTGATAATCACTGCAGGAGATCTCAACATCCGGGGGGAAACGGATGTCCGCTGCAGTTGCACGCATGATATCGATGCGTTGGGTATCAACGTCAATGAGCCCAAGTGCATCGACCGCCGTCCAGATCCTAAGTATTCTTATTTTGGGATTACCACAGAAAGTCTCACTCCATTCATCTTCGTAAGTAATGTTAACGGGAGTACAATCATCTGCGGTAGCCGTACCGGTAAGGGCAGTCTCCGGTTCCTGATCGCAACGGATCTCAATATCTTCCGGTACGTGCAGTTTGGGCGCGCTCTGATCGTAAACGTTGATCGAAGTTGTACAACTGAAATTACTTAAACTATGGGTAACAACAGCGGTGATGGTCTGTCCGGCGTATATACCGGGAATGGTATCTCCAAGGCTATTGCCCTCGCTGTCAAAAAGTTCGAGATCGTATTCAGAGGGTTCATAGGTGCCCCGCAAGACATTAGCTATACTGATGGCCGCGTAACAAAGATTTGGGTTAATGTTAATATTTACCTCTCCTGTGCAGCTGGGTTCGAAGACTGGATGGCTACCGATACTGAAATTGGAAAAAACGGCAAGAAAGGCAACCGCCAGCAGGTAAATGCTAATGCGTGTATTTGAAAATTTGCCGGCAGAAACGCTGCTCAGATTATGGTTCGACATGGAGGGTAAGATGATTTCGCTACATAATGGTTTGGTCAGATAGAAAAAGAACTTAGCGGGAAGGAGCCCTTTTCTGAAAACTGCTCATTGTTTAAGACGGAATATAGAAAGGAAGTAACAGTGGAATGGGTTTTCGGGCCACACAATAAGCCCGTGGCGGATGATCAATTGCTAATGGGATCATGATCACAAGTTTGGGATGACTGTAATATTACCGGTCTTACTACTGGACATATGGATGTTGGGATGTTGGGATGTTGGGATATCTGGATAAATCCAAGATCCCAACGTCCAAATGTCCATTTATCCAAATGTCCAGTAGTACAATTACCGGTAAAGATAGCGGTTTCTACCCAAACGATAAAAGAGGTCGAATGTTTTAACTAGGCTAATCTATTAAGTGCCTGGAGATAAGCTTATGCACAAAAAATAATTGGTATGATAACCAGCTGGACACTAAATTTGTATACAGTATCGACTCACAGCTTATATCCCATTACCCATGCAGAACATGATGTTTACCAACGAAGAGCTCAATCGTTACGCCCGCCATTTTGCCATTCCCGATTTTGGTCAGGAAGGTCAGGCTAAGCTCAAAGCAGGCCGGGTGTTGGTGATCGGAGCCGGAGGATTGGGCTGTCCTATGTTGCAATATCTGGCCGCGGCCGGTGTCGGCAAGATCGGTATTGTTGATTTCGATCGGATCGACCTGAGCAACTTACAGCGCCAGATACTTTACGGCACCGACGACATTGGACAACTCAAGGCAGAAGTAGCCAAACGAAAACTACTGGCGCTCAATCCGCATATTGACATTCAAACCTATACCGTAGCCCTAAGTCGGGATAATGTACTGAAACTGTTTTCCGACTACGATATCATTGCTGATGGAACGGATAATTTCCCAACCCGCTACCTGGTTAATGACGCCTGTGTGCTGAGTGGAAAAGTCAATGTTTATGCCTCTATCTTCCGTTTTGAAGGCCAGGTTTCCGTTTTCAATCTCCCCGCTGCAGATGGGAAACGCGGTCATAATTATCGCGATCTTTATCCGGCACCTCCTCCGCCGGACATGATCCCCAACTGCGCGGAAGGCGGCGTCCTGGGAGTACTGCCAGGCATTATCGGAAGTATGCAGGCGGTAGAAGTGATCAAAGTGCTCACCGGTGTCGGCGATCCCCTAAGTGGCCGGTTGTTGCTCTTTGATGCAGCGGCTTTTACCGCACGCGTCATGAAATTCCCTCAGGATCCGTCCAATCAGATCCGGGAACTGGTGGACTATGAGATCTTTTGCGGTACCACAATGGATGGTGCTACACCCATTCCTTCGGTCACTGCCGCACAATTGGCAGACATGCTGAAAGACGGCCATTCGTTTCAACTGATCGATGTACGGGAACAATCAGAATGCGATCAGGAACATCTGAACGGTTTACTGATCCCGCTGGGGACGTTGACCTCAAAACTGGATCTGGTTGCAAAGGATCGTCCCATAGTAGTTCATTGCCAAAGTGGTAAACGGAGTATTCAGGCCTGCAGGACGCTGATGGAAAACGGCTTTCATGAAGTGTACAATCTTACTGGTGGAGTGAATGCATGGAAGCGGTGGAAAGGGAAATAGCATTTGCATTCGAGTCGTGGCACCCCTCTGAGGTATGCCACGACTCGAATGCAAATGCTATTTAACATCAGTAAGCAACAAATTACAGCCCCGCAGATCACTGGCATCCAATCTTCCCAGTACTTCAAAGGAGCCATCCTCATACACGCGGCCCAGATCATCCGTGGCAATGAAACTAATGGTATCGATATTAGCCAGATCAATGATCTTGAGCACACCGGTCTTACCAATCTGCTGTAATTGCAGAGGGTCATTAATCTCCCTACCCGTCACCCGCATGGTCGAGGCGGGATAAAACAGCCCATCTCCTTTTG
>JAGQXH010000133.1 GCA_020436695.1 Lewinella sp.
GGAAAAAGGTGGCGAGAATTACAAAGTTTTACCTAACTTTAACTCGCCACAAAACATAGTGGTAAGAATGATTACTAAGAAGCTGTCAAATGGGCAGCTTCTTTTTTAAAAAAAGAAATACATGGGATTGATATCTTTCAGAAGTAAAAGATCCGGTGTGAGATGTAGTTCTTGATGTTTTGACACAACACTACTTGATGATACAAATATAGAAAGATCCATTTTCCCTACCGCATACAGATTTTAAGCGTTGTGAATCACAATGCATTGCACCTCAAATCACAACAAATTCATTTTCAATGATCTGCAAAATCATGTTGTGAATTTATTCTTCACAAAGCTTCTATTTTCTGCTAATTTTCTTGAATTCATTTCTTGTATCTCTCCCTTTCGAGATATCATAATACTGAGCTGAGGCCATCCCAAAAAGTTATTCAAACAGGCTCTCAATCCCAAGAGTAAATCAGGTTCAGTTCCGCCGAGTTTCCGAAAGCCGATCGATAAACCCCCAGCGGCACGTCAAAGCCGATCCCGATCTTGAACTGTCCGTTATAAATATTGAGGCTTTCTCCCAGTATCATACCTGTTTCAAAATGGAGCCGTGCCGAGAAAGCCGCTCCGGTTCCGCTACCTGCCCCGACGCCAAGCCAATAAAAATCACTGATCTGATAGCGGAGATTGACATCTGCACTAATGGGACTGCCGGGCGCATACCTGATCCAGACTGATGGTTCCAGAAAAGAGGCCTCCGTACCGAACCAGCTGACCGGAATATAACCGCCGGCAACACCATAGAAATGTTGTATGCGCTCAATATTGAACGCATTATCGGAGGTATCCCTATAAACGGTATTCAGACCAAATACCTGCGGCACGGAAATGCCGGCGTAAAAAAGGTCACTGTAGTAATAAAAAGCTCCCAGGCTGAAGTCGGGATGGTAAACCCGGTCATTTTGCAGACCATCTATTTCTGCTTCGGCGAATTCAATTTTATCTAATCTGGCCCGATATTGTACGATACCGGCGTTCAGACCAAAAACCAGTGCCTGCTCGATTCGCCGCCCCATTTCCAGCCGATAAGCAAACTGCCCGTAGAGGCCGGTCTGATCAATAAGACCGGTCTGGTGCCGGATGATGTGCCCTCCGGTGATAATATTGTCGTAATCCGGCAGGATGAATTCGGCATTGATCACCTGAGTATTCGGACTTCCTTCGGCCTTCCACCAGTGCTGCCGGTAGGACACCCCGACAGAATTATACCATTCATTCACCAGGTAATTGTTGGAAATACTGGCGGGATTAATCACATTCCAGTGATCGCGGTAAATACTGAAGGCCGGGAGTTGTTGGGCGTGGACCTGGGCGATAAAGCCGGTCAGCAGAAACAGTAAAATGAAAAGAGATAGAATATTTTTAGCTTGGATCTTCATGATCTTTGGGTTTTGGGTGTAGCCTAACGTATTATCTGACCACATAAATGGTCTGTTGTCGCTCGAATTCTCCTTCCGGCACAGTTGTTTTTAAGTGGCAGTAATAAGCCCCCTGCGGTACCGGAGTCCCCTTAAACATACCTTTCCACGGAGGAGCATTGGTGTAATCATTGGAATGAAAGACGATCTCTCCCCATTGATTGGCAATGGTCATCTCAAGCCGGAGTTCCGAATCGCCGGGCGTATAGCCAAGTATGGTCAGTTCATCGTTGCGCCCGTCTCCATCCGGCGTGATCCCTTCTGCCACATAGGGCAGGTTCAGCACGTCGATCGCAACCGTCGCCGTATCACAGGTTCCTGAACAGGTCCCTCCCAGATAACAGACCTGATATACGAATTCCACCCTGCCCCGACGCATTTCGGTCTCGTAGAAACGAAAGCCGTGATCCAGGGTTTCCAGCGTGCCGAAATCAGGTTCGGTAAGCGCCGTCAGTTCATAATCCGTTCCTTCGGCAATATTGTCGTTTTTCAACACATCCATAAAGATCTCCGTATTGGCCCGCTCGAGGATAAAGGCATCGGGTTGTGCAAAAAGCGCACTTTCGTACAGCACGAGGACCGTATCCGAACCTACTGTTCCACAAGCCGGTATCTCCACCGTCCAGACAAACAAGTTCACTCCGGGTGATAGGTTCAGAGCAGTGGTACTTGCACTACCCGGGTTATTGATCGTTGCACCGGACAGGCTCATCCAGCTACCGATCCCGGGCCCGGGGTCACAGGCCTGCAGTTGTACGCTGTTATCGCAGGCCGTCTGATCATCACCGGCACAAATAGGATTGCCAACAGGCAGTCCGTTTACGATCAGATCAAACGGGCCGGTCTGATCGTTCAGACAATCCCCGTCCCGGGCAATTACATAATAGGCTCCGGCATCTTCCGGTTGAATATTGGGCAGGATCACCATCGGCTCGGCGGTACGGATGGTATCTCTTGCGGGAGTGATCCACATATATTCGAGCGTGCCAAGATTATTGGTACTCAGAATGAGTTCTTCGCCCTGACATAGCTCGTCTTCGCCCTGGATGTAGTTTAATACGCCGCTTAAGCTTTCCCGAAATACCAGTTCTACTGCATTGGATTCATCCAGGCAGGGATCGGAAAGATCCACCTGGTTCCCACCGGCAGCGCTGGCATTACCCACCAGGGCAGAAGCCCGGTATACCGTATTGAGCGTCATATTATCGGGATTGAAATCAAAGACGGGTTGGAGATTGATTTTCACAATTTGCCCGTTCAACTCACGGAGTGCGAATACCAGGGCATCATCCGCATCCTGTACGTCATCGCCATTATGAACCAAAGCAATTGGCGTATTCTGGCAAGATTGTACCACTCCATTCGTCGCCTGCATACTTCCTGCATTACTGGTACATACGCCACTTCCCGAATCAATTCCGATCCGGAAGCGGAGGGAGGTCATACATCCGTTGGCATCGCTCACTTGCAGGGAATATTGCCCCGACTGTAGGTTCAGGATATTGGCAGTTCCGGCGGCTGATAAAGTCGCCGATCCCGACTCTGGGCCACTCCAGCTGTAGTTATAAGGCGCCTGCCCACCGGACAGGTCAAACTGCAAACTCCCATCCGGTAGCGAGGCACTCGATGCAGAATCGATCATTACATTGCTGATCTCCGGCAACGCATTGATGGTAACACTCACGGCTATGGAAGCAGTACAGCCACCTCCGTCCATGACCTGATATAGAAGGTCAATTGTACCGGTCTGCGCTGCCGATGCATCGATCAATAGGTTTTCGGTATTTTCATTGCTGAGTTGGTAATTGCCGGCTGAACCGCTTCCCTGGTCTATCCACTGGTGCGTGTAGGGTGATGTTCCTCCGCTAACTGTTCCAACTACATTTCCGGTACTTCCCTGACAGATTGGGCTAATGTCTACGCTTACAGCGGGGCCATCCGGGCTGCCCAGTTCCACGGACAGGACTGGACCACTACAACCAAAACCATCGGTAAGTACAATATCCGTATAGATACCAGGACCTAGATTGTCGACAATAATTTCTCCCGTAGCGGAAGCATCCTGCGAAATATTGATCACCGCGCCGGCCAGTGTGTACCTTCCATCATAAGCTTCACCGGGAGTCAATCCACTGATCACAAAATTTCCATCCGGATCTCCACAGGTACTTGGATCGGTACCGCTAACCGTATAATTGGGAACGGTGCGGATCCGAAAGGTCATATCATCGGATGCCGGCAAACAAAATGCATTGCCGGAAGTAGTCAGGGTCAGGACAGCGCCCTGCGTGGTAATGTCATTTGGCCCGGGCGTGTAAATTGCATCCAGGGCCGTCTCATCGGAAAAAGTACCGTCGCCATCTGTCGTCCAAAGCGCATCCGTAGCACCGCCGCTAAAACTTCCGGCCAGTTGCACGGTCTCTCCATTACAGATCTCCTGATCCGGGCCGGCATCCGCGCTATCACTACTGCTGGTATAGATGATCACCATCTCGTCCTGCACATCGGGGCAAAGCCCCAGCCCGGAAGCATCCACCGCAGTTAGGGTGAGGGTGACACTGGCTATGCCGACGGGAGGTGTATAAACGGCATCGGGCACCAATTCATCTGGACTAAAAGTACCACCGGCGACCGTAGCGCTCCATCCTCCGGAAGTTCCTGTACCTCCTACTGACCCGGCCAGCGTAGCCGGCGTGCCGGCACATAAGGTTTGATCCGGGCCGGCATATACTGTGGGGCCGGCTACGTAGGTCAGAATCATCTCATCACTTAGGTTGGGGCAGTCTACTGTTCCATTGGTAGTACTTAAAGTCAAAGTGATGCTTGTTGCTCCGGTCGGTGGAGTGTACACGGCATCCAAGGCGGTGGCATCCGGTGAAAAAGTGCCACCGGCAACCGAAGCCGTCCAAATACCCGGCGCATTCGGATCGACGCCGATACTCCCTGCAAGAGTAGCCGGTTCGTCAGCACAAAGCGTTTGATCCGGCCCGGCATTGGGTTGTTCCGGTGCAGGTGAAACAGTAACTACCATCCGGTCCCGGTCAATGCATCCACGGGAATCGGTGACGAGGAGCTCATAGACTGTAGTTGCTGTAGGAGTCACGGTAATGACAGCGCCGTCCCCACCGGGGTCCCAGGTAAAGGAATAAGGGCCGAGGCCACCCGTGGCACTTCCATTCAGCGTGGCCGATTCGCCCTCACAGATCGTCTGATCGGCTCCTGCATCAGCAGTCGGTCCGTCCACTTCACCTACAGTAGCTGTATCCGCCGCACGACAGCCATTAGCATCCTGAATAGTAACGGAGTAAGTGCCGGGAGGCAGATTGGATATGGTAGCCGTTGTGCCTCCATTACTCCAGTTGAATTGATACGGGCCTATGCCGCCACTCGGATTGGCAGAAATGCTACCGCTATTTTGCGCTACACAACTGGGTGTAACATCAATATTTGCGTTAATAACCGGGCAACTGATCGTCTGGCAGGTAGCAAAAGGCGATGTATTTGGGAAGGTGCCCGTGGATTCCGTAACCGTAGCAGTGACGACATCACCCAGCGCCACTTGTCCGGTCACATTCAGGGTCCAGACACCACCGGCCACCGTAGCTGTACCCAAAAAAGTTTTTCCCTGACAGGCTGTACCGGGAAAACAGCCGGTAAGATCCTGCAGAAATATTTCTACCGTTCCTCCGGCTACATTACTGGTACCGGAGACGGCAGTAGTCGACGCATCCGTAATATCGATCAGCATAGTATTACCACTCCGGGCGATCGCGGAACTCAGGTTACAGAACATACTGTTCTCAGTGATCGTCGTCTGATTAGCAGCATCTACATTGATACCGATCCGGCTGTAGGCAATGGCATTTCTTGCAATAGTACCACCACCGATAAGGTTATCCAATATGGTGATCGCTACCCCCGTATTACTGAGGTTACCATTAAGGGCTGAATTCGTACCAATGAGGTTGTCCGAAATATCAAAGCCCAGATTACCACGAAGCGCGATCCCTCCGGCATTATTATCACCGATCACGGAATTGATGACTGTAATGAAAGGCGGACTAGCGGTTGTAGAGCTGGTAAAATCTATTCCTCTTCCGGTATTGCCCAGCCCGGAAGTAAAGGCGGGATCTGTACCTACATAATTCCCTTCAAAATCAACATCTACCTGAATAGGTACAAATAAACCGTGTCCTCCATTCAGGATCATAATATTTCCCTTGCCGGTCTCGCCGATCCGGGTGGAGATCTTCCCTGAAGTGGCTCCGGCCTCGATGGCATCTCCCCCAAAGTTCTGGATCTGCAGACCGTAGATCTCTATTTGATCGCCAAAAACAGACAACCCATTGGGTGTACCCGTAAGCAGGCTTCCGTCGATGATCACATCTCCCAAATTATAGGAGTTGTCCAGCATGGCGTCAATGATCGTCTCATCATCTATCATAACCGGCAGGGGCGTTCCCCGTACAAAGATGGTAAAAGGAGCCGAACCGGTAGAAAAATCAAATTTAATGATGCTGGGCACGCCGTCTGAGTTGGCAGCTGTGATGGCCGACCGCAGGCTGCAATCACCAACCTGACAGCCACCAGTGGCCGTATCCACGGTCTTGGTGACAATATAAGTCTGCGTCTGCTGAGCCAGTGCAGGAAAGCTACAGGCCAGTGCAAACAGGAAGAAGATCCATTTCACTCGAATAGGGATTTGGGTGTTCGTTCTCATTGAACCGGTTTCTGTGATTTGGGGGAAGGTGTTTTCTATATTGTGATGTGGTGATATGATGATGTGGTGTTTCACTCACCATATCACCACATCACTATATATTAGTTTTCGCCGACAACAAACAGCGACAGGTCATCCCGTTGTAGCTGATTCTCCGGCATAAAGGGGGTCTGATTGGTAGTTGCATTTGGCTTTTGCGTCTTAATCAGATTCGGTACCCGACGACGCAGAAAATCATAGAGTTCGCCCAGTGTAATGATGCTGTTGTTATCCAGATCGGCCTGAAAAGCGCCATTCTCATCCATACAGGCTTTGTTGGCAAAGCCTTCGAGTATGGCCTCGGTAAAAGCACCGTTCTGCCAGCGTGCATCTTCATAGCTCAATTCGTTGGAACGGCAGGACGTAAGCGTACTCATGCCCGGATGCATAGCCGCCAGTTTAGTAAGTGCATCCGCACGGGCTACATCCGACATGGATTTACTGTCGGCAGCTCCACTATGACAGGCGTCGATGAAGATGACTTTTTTACAATCAATCTTTTCCAGTTCCTGCACGATGTCCCGCTGGTAATCAATGGTACGGGTTCGCTCGTACCGTGGATCGTAGTTGGATGGCAGCAGCAAAAATCCACCCTCTCCATTCTTACCGTGCGAAGAAATGAACAACAGCAACACATCATTGCGCAGTATTCTTTGAGCAGCAGCCGGATTGCGATATTGATATACCAGATCGGCTACCGCTTCCCGGATTCTATCCGCTTCGGTTTCTTCACTCGTTACCAGCTTGTGCACGATCACCTGACCGAACAGTTTATGTTGTCCGGACTGGCTATCAAATGCATTGGCAAAATCCGTGGCATCTTTAGCGGTAAATTTAAGATCATTGTGGCTGGGGCCGATCGCCAGCACATGCAAATTCGGTTGCCGGGGTTGATAATAGATCACCATCGTACTGGATGCAAATTCTCCATCCGCAAGTTTGACTTTGACCTGTACGCGGTTCTCCCCGGGTTCCAGGCGTACATTGGCTTCGTACACATATTGGTTGCCGCCTCTGGAATTATCGCCGGGGTACAGATCCACTTCATCCATCTTCGATCCATCCAGTGCCTGATTGTTGCGATACACTGTAAAATGTTGCTGTTGTACCGGCACGGGGGTACTGACTCCCATCTGGATGCTGTAAATATTCCCTTCGGAAATGATATTCTTAATATCGGTCTTGTTCGGATTGGGTTTAGTCAGGATCATCACCACTTCATTGTTGGTCATCAGGGCCTTATCCAGGGTTTTAGTAAATTTCTGGCCATTAAACGTGACGGTGCAGGTGATACTCATACTGGGGGCGCGCAGGGTAGCATTCCTTTTGAACTGTAGACGTGCTTTTTCCGAGCCGTTTGGTGCTATACGCTGTAAGTTGACAATGCGCGACCCTACGGGTTCCAATCCGTCGGGCAGATCGAAAATGACCGAAACGGGCTGGGCAATAAAATCGCCCGGGTTGCGGATCACTACGGTCAGGGTCTGAATGTCGGAAGTTTTGCTCTCCTCAAACTGATAGTCGGCGAATTCCACGCCGGCCGCTATCGGCATTTTGGATTTAATCTTTGTAGTAAATTGCTGGACCTGGGTATTGCCGACCATAACAGACACCCCTAGTTCGCTCTCCCCGGTAGCCAGTCCACTTTCGGCAATAACCGGGATACGTATTTCCCGCTGCCCGCCGTCCGGCAGGGAAGTCAGATAATTAGTTTCCCAAAAAGTCAGGCCACTAACCGTTTTACGACGATCTACCTGCACCTTTATATCATGCAGATCGGCCCCCGTCACATTATTGAGGGTAAAAGAGAGGTAGGTACGATCATTAGGTTTAAGCTGCCCGTCAACAGTGTGCAGGCGGGTCTGGGAAGCTTCCAGTCCAGATTGCTTGCCACCGGCAACAGAGCCAAATTGCTTTTCGTTTTCCCAACGCACCAGCCAGGGTGCTTTTCCACCGTTCCCTTTTGATTCGGTATAACCGGCCATCACCAGACTCCCATCGTGTAGAAAATTCAGATCGTTGGCCATATCTTCTTTGTTATCGCCGTATGGGTATTCCCACTGGCGTACTCCACCGGCATCGATCTGTACCAGAAAAGCACTGTATTGGCGGGCACCGGAGCGATGAGATTTCGTTCCCCCGGCAACGACGAGTTGCCCGTCCGGACTCTCACTCAGGGTCATTGCCAGGTCATCGTCTTTGCCACCGTAGGTTTGATCCCATTGCAGGAAGCCCCCACTGCTTATCTTACTGACCCACATATCCATACCGCCCGCGCCTTTGGAGGTGGTTAACCCACAGAAGGCCAAGCCGCCGTCTTTGGTTACGATCACATCGCTGACCTCTTCCCAGTCCCTGTCACCAAAGAGTTTTACCCAGCTCTGTTCACCGTCGGGCCGGGTACGCAATACATATACCTGTCCGCGATCACCGAGCGATGACTTTTGGCTGTTGCCTACCAGCACGACACCACCATCCGACATCAGGGCCATTCTTTTAATCGGTTCGAAATTGCCCCGACCGAGTTGCTTTTCCCAGATGATCTCCTGCTCCCGGATGTTTGCCAGCCAGATATCTCCGTTGCGACCGCCGTCTTTGTAGCCGGCAGCCAACACAGATCCATCAGGCAATAATGCCAGACTTATAAAAGCATCTTCTCCGGTAGACCCGAAATCTTTTTTCCAGATCACCTCTCCCCTTTCATCGGTTTTGACCAGCCAGGCATCACCTTTGCCCAGGCCCGATGACTCGGTATATCCAGCCAACATCAGATGTCCGTCGAAGGTTTGTACCACATCCGTTATCCGGTCGTCTTTATTGCCGCCGTAGCGCTTTTCGGCAACTTTGCCGCCTGTGCTGTAATCCGTAATAACCAGGTAGGCGTCCGATCCGCCTTCCGTTCGGGAGTTGGTTTCCCCAACAGAAACGATGTTGCCGTTGGTCAATTCGATCACCCGGTAAAAAATATCGTTCTGGCCGCCGCCGAAAGTGAGGTCCCAGCTTAAGCGGCCGGGTTGTGCCAAAAGGAGGGTTGGTAGTAAACTCAGTAGTAGGAATAACTTTTTCATAGCAATCATTTCTGTAGGGATTTTTGGGGGACTTCCTGTCCGTAGCTGTGATCTACGAAATAAGAACAGGATAGTCAAATTTAGCTAACAAATGTCTGGTTTTCAAATTATCATTAATTGATGCGGGTGCCGGATTGTGGGTGTTGATCCCCCCGGTGTATACAATGAACGTTCTATATCGCATTTTCCGTTCAGACCATTCTGTTCTGGTCGACATCTATTCCCACTTTTGCCCCCGGGCTACCGCTCTCCGGTGGCAGATTCGGTTATCAGAATCAGGGGTACAATATATCCTTCCGAGCGGGTAGCTGCCTGAAATGTGGCTTCGTTCCGGCTGTATTCGATATCTGCCTGCGGTACGAAATGTTTGCCCATCACCTGTTGCAGGTGTTGCATCGGCTCGGCTCCGACCTCACCCATCTTGGAACAAATAAATTTTAGGCCTTTGTTACTGATCTGACGTTTCGCAAAAAGTATATACATCACATCTTGGCCTTGCTGATTAATACGGAGGGCTTTGTCCTGCCCGGGAACCGTGATCTGGCTACCAGCTTCTACGACCAGGGCCGATTCGTTCTTTCCGGTAAACTTACTGTTAAGCTGCCCTTTACGAGGCCAGTGGATGTTTACTTCGCCCCGGGCATCAACCGTAAAAACGTATAAATAAAGATTGGTTTCCTGCGTAGCCGCCGTCAGTTGGAACAATTGACCTACCGTCCATTGCTCACGAGTGCGGTAGATACCCTGCTGCCCCGTCACGGTCGCATTTTTGAATATCGGCTCCTGACCGTTGAAGCTATCCAGGTATTTCAGCGTACCGCTACCGGATAATTTGAGCAGCGACCGGGTCTCGGACATCACTGCCGGTTCGGCTGCCGGTTTGGTAACAGGCGCTCCCAGATTTCCAATAAGAATATAAGCGTACTTACAATACTCAGCAAAATCCTCGTATTTGATCCGGATGAATCCCTTATCGCCCCAGTTGGGTCCCCAACTGTTAAAGATCAGAAAGGCGCCCACTTCGTCATCATATCCCACCACGGTCATGGCGTGTCCGCCGGCAGGATTGGTATTGCCGAGGTCGGGCCACCAGAATTTGGCCTGGTTCAACTGGTAAAAATTCTGCCGGATGGCCATACCGATGACCACCGGTTCGCGTTGAGCCAAGGCACGCTTTACTTTCCAGATCTTGGTTTTAGCTGCATCCTGTCGGCCGAATAAGGTAAGATAGTCGCTGATGGTATCCCGCTGTGCCAGTTGCATCAGCGAGACATTCGGCTGCTTTTCACAATCCTCAACATTGAAGTCGAAAGCACTGGCCGGGCAATCTCCACGGGTATGTAAAAATTCCATGGCCCTTGACAGGCTGGAACCCTGCCGGCAGTGCCCCTGCTTGATCTGATTGTAAATAAACAGAGCAGAATAGGCATTGGATGTGATGGTATTCCTATCGGTCCAGTTTTCTTTTATTGCCCTGCGGATCGTCAAAGCGCCGTAACCGACAGCCCATCCTACACAGGAAAAGATGTCACCCTGGTTGCGCACTTCCGGGCAGTATGGAGAAAGATCTACGTTCTTCGGCAGGTTAAGGTCCTTGCTGCCGTCGTAGGCGGGTAGTTGGGAAAGGGTGTCGTAAACTTCGTCGTCAAAAATGAGTCCGGTAGCCGGTTCCTGGGCGGTCAGCGTAAAACTCCCTACCAGCAGAAACAGGCCACTTAGCCAGTTTAGGTTTTTCATGATAGCGTAGGCTTTTGCTGAAATGTGTCGTGATTGTTGGAAGTGTACCCAGATCAGGATAAAAAAGGTATTCTTCTTAACATTTCACCAACAGATCACACATACCCGCTATAAACTTGTGTTAAATAAGCAGGAATAGGGTAATCATTTTCCTCTTCGGGACATCATATTAGTAGAAGCGTCTAAGAAATGCTAGGAAAGATCGAAAGAAATGGGGGTTGTGTCGCTTCTGAGGTAGCTTTAGAAAAAGCCTTACAACCAAATACCAATAAGAGACGGAGAAAAAAGAAATTGTTCATTTATTTCCGTCAAACTACCAAGACTATGAAAAAGTATTTTCAAAACCGCCTGGAAGCAATCGACTGGATTGCCGAGCAAGCCGAAAACGAAGGGCAATTTGAAGTGCTTCGCGAACAGTTGCAATTCAACTTCATCTATACCGGCACCTATTTTCTTGAATTGGAAGAAAAACCGGCTGAAATCGTCTGGTTGGATAATTCCAAGATCCGCTGATTGCTACTTCATGCGTTCATATTGTCTGCTCATTACTGAACATCACAAACTCCCGGCCTCAACCAATTGATACAGGCCCGGTAGATTTCTTCCCAAACCGTCATAATCCAGCCCATAGCCTACCACAAAATCGGGTGGGATCTCAAAGCATTTGTAATCGATGCTCACCGGGAACTCATGCGCAGCCGGTTTTTCCAACAAAGTGGCCAGCGCAATAGATGCAGGTTCCAGTTTTTTCAGATCCGGCAAAAAATAATGCATGGTGCGCCCCGAATCCACAATATCCTCTACCAATATAACATGCCGCCCCTTCACATCTTCCTTTAATCCGATCACCGTTTGTACATCACCGCTGGAAGTCAGGTGATGATAAGAGGCCAGCCTGATGAAACTGATCTCGCAGGGGATGTTGCAGGCCCGGACCAGATCCGCCGCAAAAATGAAAGCGCCATTCAGTATCCCCAGGAAGAGTGGGCGTTTGCCGGCATAATCTCTTGAGATGGCTGCTGCAATTTCACTTATTTTTCCAGCTATTTCCTCCGGTGAGATGATAGGCTCAAAAGTGAGATCATGTAGTTGTACGGTTTGCATAAACTTTGGTTGATGGAGTGGGAAGTTCAATCTTTCTGCAGCAATTTCTCGCGTGTAATAGTAAACCGGCATTTAGCGCTCTCCGAGTGCGTGCGAAACAAAAAAACTTGAGCTCTGAGAGTGCTTCACGCCGGTTTTGCTACCGTTTCCTATACGGCTAGTTCATTCTGTGATATGACTTACGACTCACTGATATACAGACTGAAGACTAAAGACCATATTTATCCAACAGATACACCAAAGCAGTCATTGCCGCTGCTCCCAGTTCCAGTTCGCGTTTATTCACCGCTTCAAAGCGATCGGCATCCGTGTGGTGATAATCGAAATAACGTTGAGAATCGGGATAGAGCCCAAACAATAATCCGCCCTGTCCTTTCAATCCGCTGATATCCGCTCCCGAGCCCCCGGGGCTCAGAGTCAGTCCGTAAGGCTCTAGCAGCGGCAACCAGCGATTAACCTTCCGGAACTTCTTTTTAAATACGTCATCATTCCCTTCACAGGTAAAGCCTCGTGGCGTAAAACCTCCCCGATCCGACTCGATCGCGGCCATGTGATACTCACCGGCTTCATTCGACTTTTCCCAGTAGGTACGCCCACCGGCCAAACCATTCTCCTCGTTCATAAAGAGTACACAACGGATGGTCCGTTTCGGCCGGTAAGCCAACTGCCGTAAAGTCTGTAGTACGGCCATAGACTGCACACAACCGGAACCGTCATCGTGCGCACCTTCGCCCAGGTCCCAGGAATCGAGATGGCCACCCACCAGAATGATCTCTTCCGGATGCTCTGTTCCTTTTATCTCTCCGATCACATTATAAGATGGTTTTTCCGAGAGCATCCGTGATCCCGAGCGCAGATATACCCGCACCGGCTCTTCGGCAACCAGCGCGCTCAATGCTTCGGCATCATTGGTAGTAATGGCGATCGCCGGAATGGCGGGGTATTCCGGATCGTAACGGAGTGAACCGGTATGCGGCACATCATCCAGACCGGTAGTCATGGAACGTACCAGCACACCAACCGCCCCGTAGCGGGCAGCCCGGGAAGCACCAGCGCCCCGCTGATCGACCGCTCCACCGTAGGCCTGAAAGGTATTGATAGCGGTAGGATCAAGCGGCCGGTTGTAAAATACGATCTTACCGGCAATCCCCGCTTCACCCAGTTCGTCCACTTCGTCCAGATTTTTCACTTCTACCACTTCAGCGGTAATACCTCCGAATGGCGTACCGATGGAATTTCCCAGTGCTACTCCATGCAACTCCACACTCCCCATCTTGGTCGAGTTAACTACTCTAACTATTTCCTTTTCTCCTCTTTCCCAATGAGGCACCATACAGGCTTGCAGCCAGACACTGTCCAGCGGTAAGGTATCCAGCATTTGTTGGGTGTAAGTGACGGCCGCAGCCGCCTGAGGAGAACCACTCAGCCGGGCACCGATCTTTTTGGTGAGATAATGGAGCCAGTTGTAAGCATCACTCTGCGTCAAAGCCTGATCAAAGATGGATCGAATGGCGAAGGCGTCCTCGTCTTTTTCGTCCGCTTTTTCGTTTTGCGAGCTTCCCAGCAGCGGCAAAATCAGTAAAAAGCATAGTGTAAAAAGCACATTTAGGTATTTATTAAGCATCGTCTCTCAAAATTTTCAAAAAAAATGAAAAAAATCATTGTTATTTTTTTGGCCAGGCGAATTTTTTATTAACAAAACCGCTTTAAAAAATTATTTTGCTGTTTGTCTCAAGGGGAAATTTTATTTTTCCAGAAAGACAAAAAACCTCATTTTGTGCCATCTGACATATAACATATTTTCAATTTCACGCTCCCACTTTTTTCAAATGATGAAATTTGTAGGATTTTTAAAAAAAAATGCTGTATTTTAGATGACACAATCGAATGAGTTATCAATTTTTTTGCTAAATTTGTAATTGTAAAAATTACACAAAGTGCTGGAAGCAGCACGATTCAAAATTGACAACAGTTTTCTGTTAATATATAATTTGGTTTTATTTGGTTAGGGCTGAGGTAGTGCTATGGTGGCGCTGCCTCTTTTTTTTTACCCCTTGCGAAATTTTGTCTTCGATGGCTTTAG
>JAGQXH010000134.1 GCA_020436695.1 Lewinella sp.
CAAAGGCTTTCTCAAGCTCCCAGATGATCATCATGACCTCCTCTTCTTTGTCGGTTAGTTTTTCCATATTATTTATGTATGGATCAAAGCTACAACTATTCAAGTAGTAATTCAACTATAAAAATAGTTTTTCAACGATTTTAACAGTTTGCAAATAGAAGATTGTAGTGTTTTCCGTGTCATTGAAATAGAAAATAAGGTGCAATTGGTGATAAGATATGCTGCAATCCTCTGTAAAACTTCAACCGACCGATCACAGACTGCCCCAAATTATTTATCTTTGCGCGCTGAAAAATTAAAATACGAACATGGCTTTACAGTGTGGAATTGTCGGCTTGCCCAATGTGGGAAAATCAACCTTGTTCAATGCCCTGACCTCAGCCAAGGCGCTGGCAGCGAACTACCCTTTTGCAACTAAAGATCCGAACGTGGGTGTGATCACGGTTCCGGATACCCGCCTGGATAAATTAGAGGAGTTAGTGAATCCGCAACGAGTAGTTCCCACTACGATCGAGATCGTGGATATTGCCGGTCTGATCAAGGGCGCCAGCCAGGGAGAAGGACTGGGCAATCAATTTCTGGCCAACATCCGTGAAGTAGATGCCATCATTCATGTGGTACGTTGTTTCGAAGATGACAATGTGGTACATGTAGACGGGAATGTAGATCCTGTACGTGACAAAGAGATCATCGATACGGAGTTGATCCTGAAGGATATCGAAACCGTTGAAAAAAGACTGGATAAGCTCAAGAAACTAGCGAAGAGCGCAGAAAAAGAGGCCCTGCGCAATGTAGCAACTGCAGAGAAAATCCTGGCTCATCTGGAAGGCGGGTCACCGGCCCGGAGCGTGGTGTTGGAAGAAGATGAGATCACTCTATTCAAAGACATGCTCCTACTGACGGCCAAACCTATTCTCTATGTTTGCAATGTAGACGAAGATTCCGTACATGAAGGCAATGCCCACACGGAAGCATTTAAGCAGGCTGTAGTGGAGGAAAATGCCGAAGTCATCTATATCAGCGCCGGTATTGAAGCAGATATTGCCGAATTGGAAAGCAAAGAAGAACGGCTCGAATTCCTGCAGGATATGGGTCTGAAGGAACCCGGAGTTAATCGTTTGATCCGTGCCGCTTATCACCTACTCAACCTCATCACTTACTTTACCGCCGGTGAAAAAGAGGTTCGCGCCTGGACCATCCGCCGGGGCTTCAAGGCTCCGCAGGCTGCCGGTGTGATCCACACCGATTTCGAGAAAGGCTTTATCCGGGCCGAGACCATCAAATACGATGATTTCGTTGCCCTGGGATCAGAACAGGCGGTGAAGGAAGCCGGAAAAATGAGTGTTGAAGGCAAAGAATATGTGGTAAAAGATGGAGATGTGATGCATTTCCGATTCAATGTATAAGATTTTCTCTCAGTGCTCGACTTTAGCCCTCGTAAACACACCAGTCACCTGACCTGGCTAAAGTCGAGCTACTACTTCTCCTCCCCGCTTTTTCAAAACTTTGATCCCAGCAGTGCCGGCCGGTAAAAAGAGAGTCGTTGTTCCTTGTCCGCTCCATTCCAGGAGGATCAAATTTACCTTCCATCCTTCCAATAAATATTTCCGTCGAATGATTTGCAACTTTTTGCAAATAGGGGCCGTCCTTTACCTATACCATCTAATATTTTGAGAATAGTGGAATTAAGAACTACTTATCAACAATTAATGGTGCAGCCGGAAAAATTTTGGAACAGAGTTGCCAACGGTACTAGCGATCGGCTGGGGATGACTTCGCTCGCCATGATCCAACTCGCCACTTCCCACCTAAAGACCAATGATACGGTCCTTGATTTTGGTTGCGGCTGGGGAGTGATCACCAATGAGATCGCCAGGGATGTTAAATACGTGGAAGGGATCGATCCGGCACCCCGGATGATCGAATTGGCTAAATACAATGCTGAAAAACAAGCCGTTGATAATGTATCATTCCGGCAATCAGATCTTTTCGATAGCCGGTATCAACCCAATTCATTCAATGCTATCCTCGCTTTTAATGTACTGCATTATGTAGAGAACGCTCCGGACATTCTAAGAAGAATGCATGATCTGCTCACCACTGGTGGCATATTGATCACCTCTACTGCCTGCCTGAAGGAAAGATGGAGTGTTGCCCGTGTGATCTTATGGTTGTTGTCGAAAATACGATTAATGCCCAGTACCTCTTTTTACAAAAAGAAAGAATTGGAGAAAGTCATCACTGCGGGTGGCTTTGATCTGGTGCAAACCGCAGAATTAACCCGCCTGCCGGAATATTTTATCGTTGCCAAGAAGCAGTTTTAAAATTAATCATTTTTTCAACAAGTACTCCAGCAATTGCTCTTTCCGGGCTCTGGCTACGGGGATCAATTCATCGTCGATGGTCACAACGATGCCACCGTCGCGCTTGCTGTATTTTTTGACACAATCCAGGTTAACCAGATGGGATTGATGTACCCGGTAGAAATTACTGTCTTCCAATAGATCAGCATACTCTTTAAGCGTTCGGGAAACCAACAGATGCCGGCCATCCCGCAGATAGAAATGCGTGTAGTTCCGATCTCCCCGGCAACGGATAATGGATTGTACCGGCACAAACTCTATATGGTCGGTTTGTGGCAGGGCGATCTTCTGTTCCTGCTGTTGCAGGTTATCCAGCAGCACCTGCAAACGATCGGCATTTTGTGCGCGTCGTCGCTTATCGTGTACCCGGTTAACAGCTTTTTTTAACTCCAGCACATCAATGGGTTTAAGCAGATAATCCACTGCAGCGAATTTGATGGCACGCAGGGCATACTGATCGTAAGCGGTTACAAATATGATCTCGAAATTGATCTGTCCCAGGCTTTCCAACAGATCGAAACCATTACCGTGGGGCATCGCGATATCCAGAAACACCAATTCAGGTTCCGTTTGCCGAATGAGGTCGATACCGCTTAGAGCAGAATCGGCCTCTCCTGCCAGGCTTACTTCCGGGCAATAGGATGCCAGGGCCAGGCGGAGGTTCTCCCGGTTGTTCGCTTCGTCTTCGATGATAACGGCTTTGATCATTTACTCTTTAGTATAGTAAGTAAGCAGGTGATTACAGTTTCATTTATTGCTCCACCGGTATGAAAAATGACACCTGTGTCCCGCTTTCCGGTGGGGACCAATCCCCTCGATCTTCAATTAATAGTGTCTCGTTACCCTTAACTCCCAGTAAAGCCAGCCTCTGGCTGACCAGCGCAAGACCGTAACTCTTCCGTTCCTGCATATGTGGCGTTTTCTGTTTTTCTGCGGCTTTGATCCCGATACCATTGTCAATGATCTTACAAGCCAGCTGCATGTTCTGTTGGCTAATCACAATGCACAGTTGTTTACTCCCTTTTTTCGGTAGCAGTCCATGCACAATAGCGTTCTCCACCAATGGCTGCAGGATCATGGCCGGTATATAAGTGGTATGTGGATCGATGTCCGGATCAATCTCGATCTCAAAGACAAAAGGATGCCGCAATGCTTCCAGATTGCAATATTGTTCAATGGTATCTATCTCTTCCGACAAGGTAATGAACTCTTCTCCTGAATTCCGTAAGATACGACGCATCAAGCCCGCAAAACTGCTGAGATACAAGTCTGCTTTTTCCTGCTTATTGGTACGGATGAGGTTTTGGATACTTCCCATGGCATTAAACAGGAAATGAGGGTTCATTTGCGAACGGATTCCTTTGAGCTCCAATTCCAGTAGCTTTCGTTTACGCAATTCCAATTTTTCGAGATGACCTCTGCGCCAGAGATACAGCAGACTCAACAAAAGCAATGTTCCGGCAACTCCTCCCAATATTCGCCAATATTGAAGTCGTTCTTCGGTTGTCCAAACGGCAGCGGCCTGTCCGGAATAGATCTTTTCCCACACACCCCTCATTTTATGGGGAGTGCCCAATTCATAATTACCAGCAATTACAATCCCTTCTTCATCCAACAGGAAATAATGATTGCTCCGGTTCTCAATCCGATAACTATCCCGCAGCATTTCCTGATCCTCTTTAGGCACATAGACAAATAGTCCCTCCCGTCCTCTGGTGCCCCGTTCAAAATCACTTCGGCTATCAGCCACCAGCAAATGTACAACTGCCGGAAATTCGGACTGATCCTGACGAAAAATATCAATATCAGCCAGTGCTGACTCTAAATGTTCCAGCCATCCGGCATGTAGCAACACTTTTTTCCCCTTCAGCCCGGACAAACTTACCTCAACTCCCTCCCGGTCCTTAAAACTCCAGTCAGGGGCCGGCCGGCCGATCCGAACATTCGGAATATAGTAGATTACTTCCTGCCTTTTCGCCCCTGGATTACTAAACACCTTCAAGTCTGCGATCAGATCAGGATCTTTACATCCTTCAATCAACGTGTTCAATAAAGTAATAAACTGGGGATTAAGTCCATTTTCGTCCGAATAAGCGCGAAAAAACAGCAGGCCATAAAAGCGAAGTAAGGTTTCCTGACTCAGTAAAAGTCCCCGAAATTGAAAATTATTAGCAGCCGATTCCTTAAAAGGAATGCCCAATTCTCTTAATCGCGCCATTTGAAATCTACAATATTCTTCCGCATTGGAATCGAATGTCCGCTGAGGAGGCAGCCGATACAATAAAGGGGCACGGTTCTCCGCCTCTGCAGCCAGTCGATCGTGTAGTGAAACGCCTTCAGCCCAGTAAAATCGACGAGCCGCTTCCCAGATATCCACGGAATAACCTAGTCGAATATCCCGCTCCAGAAAGGAAGCAAGATCAGCACTGATCTGCTTTCGCCGGTTATCAATAAATTGCAATCCCCGTTTTTCCTTCCACAGCAATTTTTGTAGAAATTCAAGCTGATCGTATTCCAGTAGCTGATGATCGTAAGATCGATATAGGGTATCTCCGCGCATGCTGTGATAAAAATCGAGCAAGGTTTGCTGATTTTCGGCCGCTGTTCCTCCGAACTTCATAGCCCGGTACAATGCATTGGCATTGGTAGTAAAGGATAGACTATCACCCGGTCTCAGATAAAATCGCATGGTTTTATAAGCATGAAAGAGGTTGACGGTCTGGGGGATATCAAAAGGGAAGGCAAGACTAAAACAGCCATTCGAATCAAGTTGAATAACCGTATCTCTCCAAAAATCGAACCAGTTGTCATTCTTAAAGAACTTGATCCTCACTTCCGGTCCTGCCGGACTTTCTATCTGTCCACGAAGCACCGTACGTCTGGGAGGATAGTCCACGCGAAAGAAATCACGGGTTTTCTCATTCCCTCCATCTACTGTCTCCAGTGGAATAAATGCTTCCTGCTCGGGAAGTTCACTTTCCAGCAGTTTACACATTACTTCAGCCAGGCTTTTCACACCAAAAGCCGCAGGCAATGTTTTATCCAGAATGGAGTTACTTAGTCTGTCATCCCGATAAGATTGGCGCAGTACCTGCGCCAGCCCTTTCTGCTTGAGTTGCAACCACGCTTCATAGGTTTGCTCCCTACAGTCAGCCAGAAAGGGGATCTCAGTTAGCTGATTGAAATGATGAAGGAGCGCGTTTTGAGCTTTCGACTGGAAACGGGTATCAACAATAGTTGGAGCAGGCAGGCTGTTATCGGCATTATCTTTCTCCGGAAAAATCAAATAACTGATGTGAGTGATTTGCCCTTCTACTTCCCCTGTGCCGGATTTTGAAAACGCCAGCCCAACTCTTACTTCCCAGTCGCCAATACTGAACTGGTCCGGGTACAGCGGGTAACTCAGATCATCAGCCTGTTCAATTCGCTGTTGTACCCATTCCAATTGTAGGGTTTGCCTTTCCTGAATGGCTGTCCGAAGGGTTTGAGCACGCACGCTCAGGGCCGGCAGCAGTAAACAAATTAAAATCTGGCAGTGAATTGATCTCATAATCCTACACCATTCTACATCTTCAGCAACTGCTGAATATTTTCCTCGATAGCCTCGTCGTATCCCTGATAAATAAACTGAATTTTTCCCTGCCGGTCAATCAAGACATATTGCGGAATGGCATATACCTTGAAGTAATCTCTTAACTCCTGGTTACCGATCATTTGTGGTAGTGTGATCTTCTTGTGATCCAGCATCAGTCGGGCACTGTCTTTACTTTCTTTATCCAGCAAAACCGCCATCACTTCGAGTCCTTCATCACTATAGGTTTCATACAGGTCCTGCACTTTCGGCATCGACTGTACACAAGGGCCGCACCAGACTTCCCAAAAATCCAGCAATACGACCTTTCCCGTTTTCTCGCTAATGGCCATCTCTCCTCCGGCAAAGGTCTCAAGATTAAAATCTTTTACCTGGGAGGCGATCAGATCTTTGTGCATATTTTCGTAATCCCTCGGTTTTTCGGGTTCGTATGCTTCCAGGAATTTTTTGTCGAACTGATCGGTATGCTGCGGTTGATTGATCTGAAGATTGGAAATAAAGCGGGAAATGACCTGTTTTTTGGCCAGATGGACCTGACTACTCACTACTTTCACCGGCAGAAAGCTATGATTATCCAAATGGATTACTTTTTGTCGCTCACTCACCTGATGTTCCTTATTATCGGGGTAGTTGTAGGTCAGGACGTATTCTCCATCCTTAATGGAAAGTGTAGGCGCAATAGAATCCTGGTAGTATAACATGTCGAACACCACCAATTGGGCAGCAGCAGCCCCCAGATCTCCTTTCCAAGGCTTAGCGTTCAGGACATAGGTCTTATCTTCCTGATTGTAATCAAATACCTGCTTACCGTCGTAAAGCGAGCCCCAGTTAATTACCTTTTTGAAGGCACTATACTGCAAACCGAATACCTCATCGGTTTCCTCTTTCAGCAGTGTAACATGGCCGGGATAATCCCAGACCGTACCAGTGACGAAAGTATCGAGTTGGCGAACATCGTATGAAATGGAGTGTATTTTTTCCAGGCTTTGCCGGTATTTGTCGACCACTTCTCCGGTTGTTTGCGCACTCAGAACTGTTGGAAGCAGAAAGGAAAGACCAATTATCATGGATCTCCACATTTTCATATTTATCGTTTTTGATGAACAATACGACAATACTAAGGAGATCACCAGGCCGGATCAAGTTGTACTGAATATCCGGTAAAGCTCAATGATCAATTGGGGGAAATGAATGATTCTATTCGTCAGTCAGATGTTATACCGCTTAGTGATCATTCCGATCGAAGTGATTCCACCGGATTGATCAGAGCAGCCTTGATCGCCTGGAAGCTTACCGTGATCAAAGTAAGCAGCAGAGCTGCACTGCCGACGACAGCAAAGATCCATCCAGAGATGGTGATCCGATACGTATAGTCCTGCAACCAATTATCGATAAAATACCAGGCCACCGGCATGGCAATAACACAAGAGATAAGCACCAGACGTACAAAATCGCTACTTAACATGCTCCATAAATTTAACAGAGAAGCACCCAGCACTTTCCTTATACCGATCTCCTTGGTACGTCGCTCCGCCATGTAAGCGGACAGCCCCAGCAGTCCCAGACAACTGATCAGCATAGCCAGAGTTGCAAAGAAGCCGGCCATATTCCCCAGGTGTTCTTCTTCCGCAAATTTTTGGGCATAGGTCTCGTCTACAAAAGTATATTCGAACGGCACATTGGGGATAACCGCTTTAAATACCGCCCCGATCTGCCCTAAAGCCTCACGCACCCCTAACTGCGGCTGAATCTTCACGATCATCCAACGTTTGTCGCCCTGTAGGAAGAAAACACTCGGTTTTACCGGCTCAAAAGGTGATTGCATGATCATGTCTTCCACTACGCCGATGATGCGCAATTCTTTTCCATTGTGCCAGCCCAGATCGGAGTGAACGATAGCCCCCATTGCGGGTTCCAGTCCCATCGTTTCCGCAGCAGATTCGGTAATGATTATTGCACTGGAATCAGTAGAATAATCACGGGAAAAATCCCGTCCGTCGACCAACTCCCATCCCACAGCTTTTCCGTATTCATGAGATACTCCCAGAGTGGCGAATAGAGGATCACCCGCCGACTCGTCCTTACCTTCCCAACTCAATCCAGGATTATTAGAACCGATCTCGGTCAGCCTACCCGCGGCTTCAGCAATCTCAGCTACGGCACCTGACTGTAGAAGTGCATTTCTCAAAACGGTTTCTTTTCCCTGGAAAGCTTCGGTCTTTCGAATACTGATCAGGCCTTCCCGATCATAGCCAACCGGCCTATCCTCCCCAAGCCGTACCTGCCGGTAAATAAAGATCGTACCCAGAATAAGAGCAATAGAAACGGTAAACTGGAATACCACCAGCACTTTGCGCGAGAAGGCCCCGGATCTCCCCGTTTGAAAGGAACCTTTCAATACCTGCAAGGCTTTAAAACCGGAAAGGTAAAATGCGGGATAACTACCCGCCAACATGGCCGTAAACCCGATAAACAAGAGGCTCATAAACCAGAATCCGGGAGAAGTCCATAGGAGGGAGATCTCTTTACCTGAAAAGCGACTAAACCAGGGCAGTAATAATTGAACCAGACCGAGTGTCAAGATAAATGCAAGGCCACTCAGCAGAAAAGCCTCGGTCAGAAACTGGGATACCAGCTGTGAGCGCAGCGATCCCACCGTTTTTCTGATCCCGATCTCTTTCGCTCTTCGCTCGCTACGGGCGGTGCTGAGATTAACAAAATTCACGCAGGCCAAAACCAGGACGAATAATCCGATGAGGCCGTACAACCAGATGGCTTTTAGTCGGTCACTCATCACGCGTACGCCATTTTCAAATTGGGAGTACAAATGCCAGTCCTCCATGGGATGCAGAAAACAGCTTATCTGCTGAGTAGCCATTTTTTCCGGATCGATATGCGGACGCAGGAAGTTCTTTATTTTTTCGGAGGCCTGAGACATATCTACCCCATCGGCGATCTTTACATAAATTGGAAAGGAGCTGTCATTCCAGTTATTCCGCTCTTCTTTCACCCAGGGATTCAGCCGTATATAGGCCTCGAAAGGTGCAATAAAATCGATGCCTTTTAGTTCCGAATTATCCGGAAGATCTTCATATACCCCAACTACCGTCAACAATTCCCGATCGTTGACCACAATGGCCTCAGAAATGGGATCTGAATATCCAAATATTCTTTCCGCCATTCGGGCCGAAAGGAAGATGGCATTGCTGCCGGCTAAGCCGGTTTTGCTGCCTTTCAATAGGTTAAGTGAGAAAAGTGCTGTAGCGTCTTTTTGCATAAATTGGCCAATCGCCCCAAACACCTGATCCCCACTGGCTAATGTTGTCTCTTCCGGCCGACTGGACAGAACAACATAATCAAATTGATCGCTATAAGCGGACCGGAGTTCTTCTGCCATGGCCGCAGGATTGGCGTCTCCAAAATATCTTTCACCGCGTATACGCTGAAAACGACTGACCTTGGCGATGGAATCGTAGTATTCGAAGTTTCGATTGTAGGAATATTCATCGTAGATCCACAGACCGATCAACATAGCGACACTCATCCCTAAAGCCAAACCACCAATATTCAACAGGGAATAGCCTTTCTCCTTGCGAACGATCCGCCAACTGATCCTAAGATGATGTCCTAACATAAAATTGGAGTTTTTAAAAAAGCTGTTTCGAATAGCAAAAGGACCCAGATAGTGAAATACCTGATACCAGTAGTTGAGCCGGGCCCGAAACAATGTAGCCTTTTCAATATGGGAGAAAAATTGTTCTTCCAAATCTCCGATCACCTCCTCACATAGATCCTCTTTTAAGAACCACTGTAGGATGTTTTAAGCATACTTGGGTGGTCTATGTTTCATTTTTTTATGATCAGGAAACAAATAAGGATTTATTCTGAACGAAGAGCTTTAACCGGATTGGAGATGGCAGCCCGAATGGCCTGATAACCAACAGTTAAAACAGCGATCAGCAAAGCCATACACCCGGAAAGCAGGAATACCGACCAGCCCAGCCTGGTCCGATAGGCAAAACCTTGTAGCCAGGATTGCATTAACCACCAGGAAATAGGGATAGAGATCAATAAAGCGATCAGTACTAATCCGGTAAAATTTTTAGTCAAGGCGAGAGTAATGTTTGCAACAGAAGCTCCCAAAACCTTACGTATTCCGATCTCCTTGCGCCTTTGTTCGGCCGTAAAGGTAGCCAATGCAAACAATCCCAGACAGGCCACAAGTATTGCCAGTCCGGTAAAAACGGTAAAGATCAGGCCAATACGCTGTTCGAAGGCATACATCCGGGCGAAACGTTCGTCGAGAAAGTGATATCGAAAGGGTTGATCGGGAGCGAATCCTGTCCAGATGTTCTCCACCTCGCGCAGTAACTTTTGCATATTAGAGGAATTGGTTTTTATCATGGCCGAGCTGGCCCAGCTACCGATGACCAGGCTAAGTCCCTCAATGTTTTGCTTCATTGATTCAAAATGAAAGTTCTCTACTACCCCGATGATCGTATAGGTGGCATCCAGTAATTTACCGGTTGCTGCATCGAGATAGGTATACGAAGTGATCTGTTGCCCGATGGGATCATCCATGCCCAACATGTCTACAGCTTTTCTATTCAGGATAACCGCTTGCGAGTCGGTAGGTAGATCTATGGAGAAATCTCTACCCGCGATGATTTCCATACCCAAGGTACGTATGTAATCATGATCAACATACCACTTAGCCAGGCCGACTCCTGTTTCTTCAGGATTGGTGCCGGTAGGCCAGGCACCAGCGCCGTTACGTCTATAACCCTGTACCGGGATGAAACTACTGAGGGAAACCGCATCTACGTCCGGTAGTTTTTTTACTTCTTCTTTGAATGAGCGGGTTTGGTCTCCCAGAATATAGCTGTCTTCGACGATGAGCACCTGTTCTTTATTGAATCCAAGCTTTCTGTTTTGGATATAATCAATTTGCCGTTTGACCACCAGACTACCAATGATCAATACAATGGAAATGGTAAATTGGAAGACCACCAATGAGGAGCGCAAACCAACTTTATTTCTTCCGGAACTTAGCTGTCCTTTCAAACTCCGAATGGGACGAAACGAAGCCAGAAAAACAGATGGATAAATACCAGATAAAATGCCCAGGCCAATCGTAGCGGTCAATAAGATCGGAAACAACCAAGGGTTAGTCCAGGGAATGGATAATTGCCGGTCAGTCATTTGATTAAATAAAGGCAGCAATTGCCACGCCAGAAAGATCGCTAACAGAAAGGCAAAAAGGCTAACCATTACAGACTCTACCAGAAACTGCTGGGCTAATTGCCGACGATAGGAGCCCAGCACTTTTCGAAGACCTACTTCTTTGGCACGCCGGGCCGAACGTGCAGTCGAGAGGTTCACAAAATTAATCACGGCAATGATCAGGATGAAGATTGCGATAAGTCCGAATAACCAGACATAACGGCTATCCCCATGTACCCAATAACCATGAACGTCGCTGGAATGCAGGTGTATATCTTTCAATGCTTGCAGTCGGTACCAATAGTGCTTGCCTGCGGCTACTTTTTCGTCATAATCCGGATCCTTGTATTTTTTGATCACCTCGACCATTTTGGATTCGAGGCTTTGCACGTCGGCCTGAGGGCTGAGTTTCACATAAGCGACAAAATTGCTGAATCCCCAATTGGGGATCTGGGCTGTCCGCACTCCTTCCATAGAGAGCAGGTAATCGAACTGAAAATGAGTGTTATCCGGCAAATCCTCCATTACTCCGGTCACCTCGAAGGGTGTGTCCGTATTGTTATTTAGGATCAGTTTTTTTCCAATTGGGTTTTCTCCCGGGAAAAAGCGTTCCGCTTTACTCCTTGTGAGTACTACAGTATAAGGGCGAGCCAGCGCATTCAGATCTCCACGGATCATTGGGAATTGGAACATTTTCAGAAAAGCAGGGTCGGCGTAGATAAATCCTTCTTCATAAACGTTTTTTTCACCGGCTTCCGCTCTTACCAGGTTACTACCGGCTTCATTCAGATCGGGCGCGATGCGAGCTGCCTGTATCACTTCCGGGTAATCTTTGAGCAGCGTTTCTGCAAGAGGAGTAGTGACTACCGCTCCTTGCATCAATTGTCCTTCGACTAATCCTTCCTGAAGTACGCGGTAGATCCGGTCTCCTTCCGGATATTGGCGATCATAGCTCAGTTCATGCCGCACATACAAAAGAATTAGCAGACAGCATGCTAAACTCACCGCGAAACCGATGATGTTGATCAAGCTATAAAAACGCTCCTTGAAAAGGTGTCGGAAAGAGATCTTCAAATAATGCCGAACCATAAATAATGGATTTTTTGTAGAAAATAAGTTGCTTTTGATCGCAAAAGGACGCAGATAATGCAATACCTGATACCAATAGTGCAGTCTGGCTCTGAATAGGGTCCGTTTCTCTATCTGAGCGAAGAATTGTTCTTCCAGATCACCGGCAACCTCCTCTCTCAGATCTTCTTTCAAAAACCAAAGCAGAAGCTTTTGGGCATATTTTGGAGGCTGGTGCTTCACAGTCTTTTCATTTGCGAGACTTTAATTTTTCTATTCTGACCGAAGCGATTCCACCGGCCTGATCATAGCGGTTCTCATGGCCTGAAAACTTACTGTTAGTACGGTGACTACAATCGCTGCACCTCCCGCCAGAGCAAAAATCCTCCAGTCCATTTCAATTCGATAGGCGAAATCCTGTAACCATCGTTGCATGCCCACCCAGGCAATGGGAACCGCAATGAAGAAAGCCAAAACGATCAAACCAAAGTAGCTGCGGGTTAGTAATAGCGTAATATTCTGCACCGAAGCGCCCAGGACTTTCCGGATGCTGACTTCCTTTTGGCGCTGTTCCATCATAAATATGGAAAGTGCCAGCAAACCCATACAGGAGATCACGATAGCCAGCAGGGTAAAACCCTTAAAGATCCGTTCCACTCTCACTATATCTTCGTACATCAGTGCGTAACTCTGGTCCAGGAAAGTAAAGCGGGCCGGTTGATCAGGCGCAAATTCCATCCAAAGCTGCTTAATACTGGCTATAGTGGCGGCCATATCAGTCGTTTTCAATTTAACAGCTACCGTATTCGGACTACGGCCCAGGTTAAAGCACAGCGGCCCGATGGCTTCGCGAAAAGAGTCAAAGTGAAAATCTTCGACAACTCCAATGATCGTCCAGGTCCCCCACTCATTGGAAATACGTTGTCCGACCGGATGTTCCAACTGAAGGGCCTTTGCAAAAGCCTGATTGATCACCACTGCTTGTGAGTCTGTTCTGATCTCTTTTGAAAAAGCCCGGCCTTCAGCTAACCGTAATCCCAGTGTGCGGATATAGTCGTAGTCAACATCCCACCGTTGACTCCCCATCGATCCGTAGTCTTTCTTTTGCCCTTCCTTCCAAAAAGCATTTTGGTTTCTCTTGGTCCCCTGCACCGGCAAATAGGCACTTACGGTAGCATTCCTTACCTCGGGTAAACGCAATAACTCATCTTTGAAAGTGGTAACCTGATCGCCTAACATGTGTGCCCCCTGCAATAGTAATACCTGATCTTTATCGTATCCGAGTTTTTTATGAAGGATAAACCCCCACTGACGATCGATCACCAGCGTACCGGCGATCAGCGCAATGGAGATGGTGAACTGCACCACAACCAAGGTATTGCGCACGGTACTACTCTTACTACCCCGGCTCAGGGTTCCTTTTAGCACGCTGGCCGGCACGAATGCAGATAGATAGAAAGCGGGATAGATCCCCGCCAGAAAACCGATGATCAAAGCCGTTATCAACAAAACCGGCCATAACCACCAGGCCGTCCAGGGAATGGTCAGTGACCGGGCCAGTAGTAAGTTGAAATGTGGTAACAACAGGATAGCCAGAAGTAACCCCATTGAAAAAGACAAAATACTAAGCAGGACTGATTCGCTTAAGAACTGTGCGATCAGTGAACTTCTTTGCGATCCCATTACTTTTCGGAGGCCTACTTCCCGGGCACGATTGGCGGAGCGGGCAGTGGAAAGGTTAATAAAATTGATCGAGGCGATCAACAGAATAAAAATAGCTATAGCTCCAAAAAGCCAAACGTAACGGATATCACCGTGCGCTAAGAAGTCGGTAAAGCCATCTTCGTTAAGATAGATCTCTTTCACAGGTTGCAGTGAAAAACGAAAGTTTTTCACCCAATC
>JAGQXH010000135.1 GCA_020436695.1 Lewinella sp.
GGGCATGTACGTTATAACAGCGTCGGCGATTTTCGCGAAAATCGCCGACGCTATTTAAAACCATTTGAATGCTGTCTGTAAATAACTTAGGACTACAATACGGAAAAAGAATTCTCTTCGACGAGGTTGACCTTAAATTCACCCCCGGCAACTGTTACGGGGTGATCGGCGCCAACGGAGCCGGCAAGTCTACCTTCCTGAAAATACTCTCTGGAGAGATCGATCCCAATCGCGGATCGGTAACGCTCGAACCGGGCAATCGCATGGCCGTACTGAAGCAAAACCACTTCGAGTTTGAAGAAGAAGAGGTGCTCAATACCGTGATCATGGGCTACCGGGAGATGTACGATATTATGGTGGAGAAGAACGCCATCTATATGAACCCGGACGCCACTGAAGAAGAAGGTCTGCGCGCTGCCGATCTGGAAAACACTTTCGGGGAAATGGGTGGATGGACTGCGGAAAGTGATGCGGCAGAACTGCTGAGCCATTTAGGTATCGACGAAAGTCTGCACTACAGCCAGATGAAGACGCTCACCGGCCCGCAAAAGGTAAAGGTGCTGCTTGCCCAGGCCCTGTTCGGTAACCCGGACATCCTGCTGCTCGATGAGCCCACCAACGACCTGGACGCAGAGACCGTATCCTGGCTAGCCGACTTTCTGGCTGATTTTAAGAATACCGTGATCGTCGTATCGCACGACCGTTATTTCCTGGATATGGTCTGCACGCATATGGTCGACATCGACTTTCAGCGCATCCAGCTGTTTACCGGTAACTATACTTTCTGGTACGAAAGTAGCCAGCTGATGTCCAAACAAATGGCCGACCGGAACAAGAAGGTAGAGCAGAAGCGCAAGGAAATGATGGAATTCATCCAGCGATTCAGCGCCAATGCCTCTAAATCACGTCAGGCAACCAGCCGGAAAAAAGCACTGGAAAAACTGAACCTGGAAGACATCAAACCCTCTACCCGGAAATATCCTTTCATCAACTTCCAGCCGGAGCGGGAGCCCGGTGACCAGATCCTGCGCGTCGATAAGCTCAGCTACCGCAATGACAAAGGGGAGCTGTTGTTCAAAGACATCAGCTTCACCATGAACAAGAATGAAAAGATCGCCCTGCTGAGCAAGGACAGCTCCGCGATAACCACCTTCTTTCAGGTGCTGGCCGGTGAACTGGAACCCGCTACCGGTACGGTAGAATGGGGTCAGACCATCACTTTTGATTATCTGCCCAACGAAAATGACGCTTATTTCTCAGCGGAAAACAACCTGGATCTGATCAACTGGTTGCGGCAGTTCTCCGAAGAAAAGGATGAGCAGTTCATTCGCGGCTTTTTGGGACGGATGTTGTTCTCCGGTGAAGAAGTAAATAAGAAATCAGGTGTACTCTCCGGAGGAGAAAAGGTACGTTGTATGCTCTCTAAAATGATGCTCAACCAGCCTAACTTCCTGCTCCTGGATGAACCGACCAACCACCTGGACCTGGAATCGATCACGGCCCTCAACAATGCTCTGACCGACTTCAAAGGCAATATGATCTTCACCTCTCACGACCATAAACTGGTGAGTACGGTGGCCAACCGCATCATCGAGATCACGCCCAAGGGCATGGTGGACAGCCTGCAGAATTTTGATGATTATCTGGTATCGCCCAGCATCCGGGAGCAACGGGAGAAGTTGTATGGTCATGCCATTAGCGTAGGGTAAAGCTTTAGGCTTGATTGATCTTTATCATATGATTCATGCCGATCAGGGTTAAAAGATCAACCAGGGAAGCAACTCAGGTTTGGAAAAGCGAAAACGCATGTAGAAAAGAGGTACAGCGCACCGAAATATTTCCAACACTCGGAGAAAAACTAAAATTGAGCTGCAGCGCAGCGTCACATATGTCCGGGCACCAGCGTAAATGTCACGCTACGCTGTAGCTGGGGTAATATACTTGCTTTGTGCTAGAAATATGACGGTGCGCTGCACCTATAAGCCTAAGAAAATAGTACTGGTTAACCCCTGATTCGCAAGAGTCATCTCAAATTTTCAGGACAAAAGTAAATCCCAAGGAAGTAAGCCCCATTCAATACTGATAATCAGTTGACAAGTTGTCGGTTGCCAAATTGTCAACTGATTAACCGGCAATGCCCCCAATACCCTTCTATCTCATCAGCAATACCTCTCCCCGGTCCGTAATGCGCTGAATTTCATCTCCGACCATTAGTTCGTATTGCATCATCCAGATGTAAACGCCCGTTTCCAGTTCGCGACCATGGACCATACCCGACCAGCCTGTACCCGGTTGATCCGTCTCGAACAGCTTTGTTCCCCAACGGTCAAATATCTGTAGCGAATAGTTTTGGATCGGATACACTGCATTGATAAAGGGCTGGAAAATATCATTCACACCGTCCCGGTTCGGCGAAAAGGCGTTAGGTACGTAGGTATCGGGCACACAGCCCGTCAGGTCTACGATGAGTTTTATAGGGAAAGAGGTGCAGGGTAACTTTGCAGTAATCTGGTAGACATCTTCCTCCGATAAACTACGTTGCTCCCCCGAATAGCCGTCTTCCCATTCAAATACAATGGGTACGCCGGGAGGCACCCTGGCCAGTCTGCGAAGATTGACATCAAAGATTTTTCCGGCGCAACTACTCAAGGTGCTATCAATGCTTTCCGGAACCGGATACAGGATCAATTGGTCCAGATCAAAATGATAGATGAAGTAGTTTGGCTCATCCTCAAGTGCCCGAAGTTCACATGGGAGGCTCATGCTGGCGTTGCCCCGATTCAGGGATATGGCAAAATCACTATGGTCTTCGGCAGCCACAAAACACTGATTGAAAAGCACCCAGTCCCCAGGCTCCGCCTCCTGCAATTCTGCTGATGAGAAAGTGAAGTCTGCCGGTCGCTTAATGAATTCTGTCGGATAGAGGAAATCCTGGTCGCCAAAGTAGACCTTAACCTGCCGGGGAGGGTCGGTATCACAAACTCGTAATGAATCCGGTATCCGGTGCCAGAGGCCCCGGTTGCGGGCATTAAGCTGTAGGTAATATTCCCGGCCGGTCTGGATGGGAGTCGTTAATGATACACCCATGGCCACCGAACTATACATCCCATCCACAAAAAGCTGTCCGGTCAGGCCAATTGTATTGAGCCCCTCCACCGGTTCTGCCGAAGGATCATAAAAGTGCCAGACAGCGGGATCGTACAGGCACCCGCGAGTGATCAGGTGCGGAGTACCGTAAGAATACCAATTGTTGACAAACTGAAAGCCGGCTATAGGATTATCAGCGCAGGTAAAGCTGGACAAAGCTTCAAAACTACCGTTGGGAATGAGGTTCTGGGCTGGGCTAAATCTTGCTAGCAGGCAAGTAAACCATAGGAGGATAAATGGTTTGGACATAATCCTTTGCTTTTAATGTATAGGCCAAAGATATGCCTCGCTTTTCCTATCTCAACAATTCCTGTTTTTTCTTTTCCAGTTCACTCAATTCTTCACTTATCCGGATACGCTCCAGGTCCAGCCGTTTCAGCGTAGCCGTTATCTGATGGCCCAGATTATCGATCAAAGTCAGGGTATTATGCAGTTGTTTTTGTACCATCAGATCGCGCATAAAGCCCTGGACGAAAACCTGGGTCAGGCCCGACAATTCCTGGACCAGTTGTTGGATACGCTGCAGCCCACCCCACTGATCGTGTTCCCAATGTTTAAACTCGGGAAACTGAAAAACCTCCTTTAATTCACTTTCAAACTTCACGAATTCTATCCGCAACTTCGGCAGTCGAAGGCGGGCACCGTCTACTTCTTCCACGATCATGCGACGGCGATACATGGCGTTGCGCATTACATTATGGCTCCAGCTCTTGGCACTGTGGATATGCCGGCCTACTTCGATCAGATTAAGCCGGACGTCACCACCCCGGTCAAGTGCTTCTACCAATTCGCGCTCAATTTGCCGCAAGCGGGCTATTTTTTGCATTACCGGTTTTACGGGATGATCCGGGTTTCGGCGCAGGATATCTTCTTCCCGTTGCCGTAACAATTCCTCGAGCTCTGCCTGTAAAGATTCCTGCTTATTTATTTTTTCCTCCAGTACCCCGACCTCAAAACGGATCATTTCCATTTCCTTCTCAGCCTCTTTCAGCGCGATCGCAGCCTGCAGGTATTCTTCCTTTTCTTTTTCCAGTTGCGCCTCTTTGTCGGTGACTTTAACAAAAAGCTCTTTCAGACTCCATGATTCCATTTGCTCCACATCCCGGCGTTCTTTGTCCATCACCACAGCCAGTCGTTCGCGTTCCTGTCCGGCTGCCTCCAGTTTACGTCGCAGTTCTTCCCGATAGCGCTGAGAACGTTGTATCGTTTCCAGTTGGGTCTGCAGTTCCTGAATGCGTTCGGAAATATCTTCCATGATGTTATGGTAATGAATGGTCTGCCCCGAAATTAATTATCTACCTGGATCCGGGGAAGAAAAACAAAACTGAACTCCGTCCCGGAGATGACCAGCAGGCAAAGAAATTCGGAAGGATCTTTATAGATGTCGCGGAATTGGTCCACCTTGTCCATCTGAATGATGTTTTTGGTAGCCAATTCTTCCAGTGTAGTAGCGTGAATGCGAACGGAATGCTCCTCTTCGCCCTCCACTATGGGAATACCCAGCGCAATGGCTTCTTCGGGGATCACAAAGATCGGATAGGACGAAACATCCTGATTGATGATGGTATCGGCCGCATTGCCCATAATGATGTTATAGGGCGCCAATTTCTTTTCCAGTATTTGATATGCGTTTGGACCTTTCATGGTATTTGATTTGGGAGAATGGGACTTTTATTTTACAAATATCATCTCAACTCCAACAAAGCCACATTCTCAATATGCGAAGTTTGCGGGAACATATCAACCGGCCGGACTTTCAGCACTTTGTATTTTTCACCCAGTAGTTGCAGATCACGCGCTTGGGTAGCCGGATTACAGCTTACGTACACCACTCGTGGAGCAGCCAGTTCCAACAACATATTTACCACCTGAGCGTGCATGCCGGCCCGGGGTGGATCGGTGATGAGCAGATCCGGTTTACTGTGTTTTTGGGAAAATTCCGTCGTTAGAATATCCTTGACGTCTCCCGCATAAAACTGCGCGTTGTCAATTTGGTTAAGCGCGGCATTAACCCGGGCATCATCAATAGCAGCTTCTACTTCCTCGATGCCGACAATAGTGCGGCAGCGATCGGCTACATAGAGTGCAATACTTCCTAAACCGGTGTAGAGATCATACACATTTTCGTGTCCCTGCAGGCCGGCAAATTCTACTACCGTGTCGTATAGTGCTTTTCCCTGTTGCGTATTAGTTTGAAAAAAGGAGTTCGGCCCAATCCGAAAGCGCACATGCCCCAGTTGTTCCTCGATGTATCCCGGACCGGAGTACGTGAGCATATCTACCCCGTATAACGAATCATTGGCTTTATTGTTAATGCCGTAGATAACGGTAGTCAGGTCCGGGAATTGTTCCAGCACTGCATCCAGTAAAGTTTCGATCTTTTCCGGATCATTTTGGGTAAAAACCACGATCAGCATTACTTCACCGGTAGTGGCCACACGCACCACCATCTGCCGCATCAAACCGGTATGCGAACGCACATTATAAAAGGACAATCCCTGTTCGTTGGCAATCGCCTTAATGGCCAGGCGCAGCGCGTTGGCCGGTTCATCCTCCAGCCAGCAATGTTTGATATCTACGATATGATCGAAACGCCCCGGCAGGTGAAAACCCAGCGCACCCGAAGGATCGCGTGGTTTGCCACTGTCCAGATCGGCTTTCGTCATCCAGGCCCGGTCGGAAAAGGTGAATTCCAGCTTATTGCGATAGTAAGTCGTGCGGGCCGCCGGCAAAATGGGTTGCCATTCACCTACCTCCACTTTTGCAATGCGCTGAAAGGCGTCACGTACCACAGTCTCCTTATGTCTCAATTGGGCCTCATAGGTGATGTGTTGCCAGCGACATCCTCCGCATGCATTAAAATGCTCACAAAACGGCTCAGTGCGGTCAATTGAATATTTATGGGTCTTCGTAACTGACCCCACCAAAAAGCCCTTCTTCTTGCGTTTGACCACTACATCGGCTACGTCACCGGGCGCCGCCATGGGGGCAAATACGACCTGCCCGTCAGGCGTACGGCCAACACACTGACCTTTGTCGGCAATACCGGTAAAGGTGACGTTCGGATATATGGTTGGTTTTCTTCTTCCCATCAGATCTATGTGGTGATATCGTGATGTGGTGATATCGTGATGTGGCGATATGGTGAGTGAGTTTCACTATATCACCATATCACCCACTCACCACCTATTATTTATGTCTTGCTCTGAGTACATCCAATACTTCTTCCCAGCGATAGTCTTTTTCTGCCAGTAAGACCAACAGGTGGAAAGTCAGGTCGGCAGCTTCATTGAGAAAAAGTTCTTTGTTGTTGTCTTTGGCCTCGATCACGACTTCCACGGCTTCTTCTCCTACTTTTTGGGCGATCTTATTGATCCCTTTCTTAAAAAGAGACGTCGTGTAGGATTGTTCGGACGGGTTATCCTTCCGATCGTGGATGACCTGTTCGAGATAAGGTAAAAAATTATCCGACTGGTTGACTTCGTTGAAGCAGGTATCGCTTCCGGTATGGCAGGCCGGCCCCACCGGGTGTACCCGCACCAGGAGGGTGTCCTGATCACAGTCTATTTTAATATCTACCAGATTCAAAAAGTTGCCGGAAGTCTCTCCTTTGGTCCAGAGCCGGTCCTTGCTTCTGCTGAAAAAAGTAACGCGCCCTTCGGCCTTGGTTTTGATCAGTGCCTCTTCATTCATATACCCCAGCATCAAAACCTGATGTGTGTCGGCATCCTGAATAATGGCCGGCACCAGCCCGTCTCCTTTTTTGAAATCGATTTGCATAATTATGCTTAGTTGTTTTCTTCTTAGAATTTGAGAGATTAAATAGACAAAGGAGTGGAAAGAAACTAAAGAGATAACGAGTAATACTGTCTAATCTCTTTCATCACTTTTGCCCTACACCCGCACCGTCACTCCTTCCTCCCGAAGATAGTTTTTCAGATCGATGATCTCAATTTCCTTGAAATGGAAAATACTGGCCGCCAGTCCGGCATCCGCTTTCCCGTCCGTGAATACGTCCTTAAAATGTTCCATCGTACCGGCACCACCGGACGCGATCACCGGAATAGATAAAGCCTCCGAGATCCGGGCGGTAGCCTCATTGGCAAATCCTGCCTTTGTACCATCGTGATCCATGGACGTAAAAAGGATCTCTCCGGCACCCCGGTCCTGTGCTTCTTTCACCCAGGGCATCAGTGCGATATCCGTTTTTATACGTCCGCCGTTGAGATGCACATACCATTCACCGTCCACATATTTCGCATCTACGGCCAGGACCACGAACTGACTACCAAAATTCCGGGCCATTTCACTGATCAGCTCCGGACGACGCACTGCCGCCGAATTGATCGATATCTTATCGGCACCGGAATGCAGCAATACATCCGCGTCTTCTACCGAGCGGATCCCTCCGCCGATGGTAAAGGGGATATTCAGGTGGCGGGCGATATCCCGGGCCAGTTGTGCCAGCGTTTTGCGCTTTTCGTGGGTTGCAGTGATATCCAGAAAGACGAGCTCATCCGCTCCTTCTTCACTGTAACGTGCACCCAGCTCCACCGGATCGCCGGCGTCGCGCAAGTTTACAAAATTCACCCCTTTCACGGTGCGTCCGTCTTTGATATCGAGGCAGGGTATGATGCGTTTGGCTAACATTTTTTTGATGTTGCGATCCTACAATGTTAGGATGCTGTGATGTATTTAGGTAGTAGCTAGATGTTTGGCAGACTAGATTAGATACAGCATAAAGATTGTTCAATTAAGTGTGTCAACCTAGGCTTCACCGCGAATAAAATGATGATTTTTGGCCCTCTGTCTAATACGTGAGCACGTCAACACACGAACACTTGAACACTCTTCAGCATATACTCTTTTTCTCAACTCCTCATTCTCTAATACGCTCAACATCTATTTTCACTTTTTCATTTTTTTGTTCCAGGATGGTATGACATTTCAATGTCTGATGATTACGATACAATGACATCTATTTTCCGTTGCACATTACCACATTGTAGTATCGCAACATCGTAGTATCGCAACATCCTTAGTGAGTCACAAAACTCGTCAACTCCTTCAAACTGATCTTCTGCTCATAAATAGCCTTGCCAATAATAGCTCCGTAACAGCCGATCTCCTGCAATTTTTCCAGTTCATCCATAGTAGTGACGCCACCACTGGCGATCAGCTTCAATTCTGGGAATTCTTCCCGGATCTGCCGGTACAGTTGTACCGCACTCCCGGCCAGTAACCCGTCTTTTGACACATCCGTACAGATGGTATACTGCACTCCTTTTTGCAGATAATCTTCCAGGAACGGGAATAGCTCCAGTTGGCTCTTTTCCTGCCAGCCGCTCACAGCCACGTAGCCGTCCTTCACATCCGAGCCCAGAATGATGCGCTCCCCGCCGTATTGCCGCAACCATGACTCAAAAACTTCCGGCTTTTTCACAGCAATGGTACCGCCGGTGATCTGCCGGGCTCCGCTTTCAAAAGCAATGCGTACGTCATCATCCGACTTCAGCCCTCCACCGAAATCTATCAATAACCCCGTGCGGCCGGCCAGTTTCTCCAACACCTTATGATTGATGATGCGGCTGGCTTTGGCGCCGTCCAGGTCTACCAGGTGCAGACGGGTCAGACCGGCATCTTCGAACTGCTGTGCCACCTCCAGCGGATCTTCATTGTAGATCTTCTTCTGATCATAATCTCCCTGCGTGAGGCGTACACATTTACCGTCAATGATATCAATAGCAGGAATGATCGTTAGTCGGTTAGTCATGAGTAATTTTTTTTAATTCACCATCCCCCGTTTACCAGTTGCCGTCCAAAAAATCCCTCAGGATCTGTTCTCCCACCTTCCCCGATTTTTCCGGGTGAAACTGAGTAGCAAAAAAGTTATCCTTACGCAATACCGACGTAAAAGTCTGGCAATATTGCGTCGTTGCGGCGGTATACGCCCCCTGCTCTACGTAATAACTGTGCACAAAATAAGCATAGCTTCCATTCAGCTCCGGGCTCAGCCAGCTAGTGTCCGTCAATTGCAGCGCATTCCACCCCATATGCGGTACTTTTTCTCCGTTTACCGGCTGGAACCGCCGGACATGCTGTGGAATAATTCCCAGGCATTCCGTATCATTTTCCTCCGAATAATCGCATAGCAACTGCATTCCCAGACAAATACCCAGCACCGGTTGGGTCAGGCTGCGAATAAGCTCATCCAGCCCCTTGTTGCGCAGATAACTCATGGTAGTGTTGGCCTCCCCCACTCCGGGGAAGATCACCTTATCGGCCGCCCGGATCGCTGCGTGGTCATCCGTCAGTTCGGCGTCAAAACCCAGGCGTTCCATCGCAAATAGCACGGACCGAACGTTACCGGCGTTGTAGTTAATTATTGCTACTTTCATTTTGTTAATGTTACAATACTAAGATACTGCGATGAACCGAGCCAATATCCCCATGATGGCGATGCAGTGAGTCCAATTTTTGTACAGCATTGGACCGCATCATAACATCACAGAATCACAACATCATAGCATCAAAGAGTTCCCTTGGTAGAAGGCAGTCGCATATGCTCCGGGTCCCGTTTCTTAGCCATTTTGATGGCCCGTGCCCAGGCTTTGAAAATACCTTCGATCTTATGGTGTTCATTCTCTCCTTCTGCTTTGATATTCAGATTACAGAGAGAGGTATCACTAAAAGATTTAAAAAAGTGATAGAACATCTCCGTCGGCATTTGCCCGATCATTTCTCTTTTAAACTCTGCCTCCCATACGAGCCAGGGGCGACCACCGAAATCGATGGCTACCTGGGCCAGACAGTCATCCATCGGCAGGCAGTAGCCGTAGCGTTCGATACCCATTTTATCACCCAGCGCTTTGCGAAAAGCCTCTCCCAGTGCCAGGGCCGTATCTTCTATGGTGTGGTGCTCGTCGATGTGTAGGTCTCCTTTTACACTTACCTTCAGATCACTGTTGGAATGCTTCGCCAGTTGATCGAGCATATGATCAAAAAACCCGATGCCGGTCTGGTTGTCCGCCTGCCCGCTGCCGTCCAGATTGAGTTCTACTACAATATCGGTCTCTTTGGTGGTGCGTACCACAGAAGCCTTGCGGGCCGGCAACTTGAAGAATTCGTAGATCTCTTTCCAGGAGGTGGTTCTTAGCTGAATGATATCTTCCAGTTCGGCCGCCTTACCGTCCAGCTCCGTAGCACCAAGTTCCGGTTCATTGTTGATCCAGATGCCTTTGCAACCCAGGTTTTTAGCCAGTTCCATATCCGTCAGCCGGTCACCGATCACATAAGAGTTGGCCAGATCAAAATCCCCTTCCAGGTAGTGCGTGAGCAGGCCGGTGCGCGGTTTACGCGTCGGGGCGTTCTCGTGGGCAAAAGTACGGTCGATAACGATCTCGCGGAATTGCAGGCCTTCATTCTCCAGCGTCTTTACGATTAGATTATGCGAGGGCCAAAAATCCGCTTCCGGAAAGGAATCCGTGCCCAGGCCATCCTGATTGGTCACCATGACAAACTCGTAATCCAATTCTTTGGCCATGCGGGACAGGTACTGAAAAATACCCGGATAGAACTCCAGCTTACTAAGGCTGTCCAGTTGATAGTCATCCGGCTCAATGACCAGTACACCGTCGCGGTCCAGAAAGATTATTTTTTGCATAATACTGCAATTCTGTAATGTTATAATGCTGTGATAAAATAAGTCTTCGATGCCGTATGATTGCGAATCAATGATACTAATATTTACCCTTCACAAGACCTCATCACAGGATCACAGCATGACAGCATCAAAACATCAATTCAATATGCCTGTAAAGCATTCAAAAGCACTTCATTCTCTTCCGGGGTCCCCACCGTAAACCGCAAACATCCCTCACACATCAACACCCGGGAACGATCCCGTACAATAATGCCCTTTGCCGTCAGATAGCGGTACAGACCCTGCGGATCGTCCACCTTTACCAGCAAAAAATTGGCATCAGAGGGATAAATATGCTCAACAAAGGTATACTCCGGCAGCAGGGTTACCAGCGTTTCCCTTTCCTTTAATAAGGTCTGTAATTTTTCTGCATAAACCGCTTCATCCTGCAACGCCTGCAATGCCGCCCGCTGTGTCAGTTCATTTACATTATAGGGCGGTTTCACCTTATTGAAATAACCGATGATGGTTTCCGAAGCAAAGATCATCCCCAGACGAATACCGGCCAGGCCCCAGGCCTTGGAAAAGGTCTGCATGATCACCAGATTCGAATATTCATTTAGCAGCGCAAGAAAACTGTCTTGTCCGGCAAAATCGATATAGGCTTCGTCAATGGCCACTATGCCTGGAAAGCCAGCCAACAGTTCCTGCACGACTGCCGGATCAAAACTGTTGGCCGTCGGATTATTGGGACTACACAGGAAAAGGATCTTGGAATGTTCATTCGCCACTTCCAGAATACCCCTTACATCCGGCTGAAAGCCCGGTAAGAGCGGGACTTCTTTTACCGTCACATCCGCAATATCCGCACTCACCTGATACATGCCATAGGTGGGTGGCAAGGTGATGATATGATCGACACCGGGTTCGCAGAAAATACGGATCAACAGATCGATCACCTCATCGCTACCGTTCCCCAAAGCGATCTGTTCCATCGGCACCTGCTTGATGGCACTGATCCGTTCTTTTACGGCCCACTGCAGTGGATCGGGATAGCGATTGAGTCCCGTTTCAAAGGGATTCTCATTGGCATCCAGAAAGATATCGGCCTTGCCTTTGAATTCACTCCGGGCCGAGGAGTAAGGGGTCAGCCGACGGATATTCGAACGGACCAACTGATCTACATCTATTTTAGCTGTTTTCATGTCCTTACTTTCTAAATAGTTTCTTGATCCTGCAATACTACAATTCTGCAATACCACAATGGAAGAACATCGTAACATCATAGGATTCCAGCATCAAAACATTTTTTTCAGGCGGATACTCACCGCCCTTTTATGAGCGATCAATTCCTCAGCTTCTGCCATTGCTTCAACAGTCGGGCCCAAACTACGTAATCCCTCTGCACTCAGCCGCTGAAAGGTGATCTTCTTGACAAAAGCATCCAGGGAAACGCCGCTGTAGGAGCGGGCGAAACCATTGGTAGGCAAGGTATGATTCGTACCGGAGGCATAATCGCCGACCGATTCAGGCGTGAAGTTGCCCAAAAAGACCGAGCCGGCATTGATCACGCCTTCACCAAATGCCTCCGCCCCTTCCAGAGACAAGATCAGATGCTCGGGCGCATAGAAGTTGATCAGGTCCAGTGCTTCCTGAGGGTTGTCCACCACGATGGCCACGCTGTTCTCCAGTGCACCCCGGGCGATGTCGGCCCGCGGCAGATCACGAAGCTGTTCTTCAATGGATTTTTTTACTTTTTGCACCAGGCGGTCACTGAAACCTACCAGCACCACCTGGCTATCGACACCGTGTTCGGCCTGCGAGAGCAGATCGGCGGCCACGTAATCCGGATCGGCCGTATCATCGGCACAGACCAGCACTTCGGAGGGCCCGGCCGGCATATCAATGGGCAGTCCGGCTTTGTTGATCAGCTGTTTGGCGGCCGTTACATACTGATTTCCGGGGCCGAATATCTTATATACCTGCGGTACGCTTTCCGTGCCGTAAGCCATCGCACCAATAGCCTGGACACCCCCAATCTTGAATATTTTGGTGATCCCTACCAGATTTGCGGAATAAATAATAGCCGGATGGATCTGTCCTCCCTGATGAGTTGGCGGCGAACACAAAACGATCTCCCGGCAACCGGCCAGCCGGGCGGGAATGCCCAACATCAGCACGGTAGAGAACAGCGGCGCCGTCCCGCCGGGAATGTATAGCCCTACCCGCTCAATCCCCACACTCTTGCGCCAGCAATTCACACCCGGCATGGTCTCCACTACCTTTACCTCTTGTTGCTGGCTGGCGTGAAAACGCTCAATATTCCTGGCTGCCTGCTGGATGGCGGTTTTCAGATGGTCGGGTAATACACGTTCAGCAGCAGCAATTTCCCCAGCCGAGACCTGCAGAACGGCGGGGCGCACCTTATCAAAGCGCTCGCTGTAGTCCAGCACAGCCGCATCACCCCGGCTATGGATGTCTTTCAGTACACCGGCCACCGTAGCTTCCAGTTGGGAGGTGTCGAGCGTGGGCCGGCGGAGAATGTCGTCCCATTCCTTTTTGGGTGGGTTGGAGTAGGTTTTCATATTTTTTTGTTAAGAGGCTGTCTCATAAGTAATTTTTGTAGGAGAGACGCAAAATGTAATTTTAAAAGCGGTGCAAAGTGTGGCATATCTTATGAAGTGTATGCCACACATGGGCCTTAGCTTAAAATTACATTTTGCTGCATAGACTTATGAAACAGCATCTATTACAAGATCATTTTCTCAATCGGCACCACCAGTATACCCTGTGCACCGGCTTCTTTCAGTTCTTCAATGATATCCCAGAAGCGATCTTCCGTGATCACCGTATGGATGGAGCTCCAGCCGGAAGTGGCCAGCGGCATCACCGTAGGGCTCTTCATCCCGGGCAGGATGTCGATTATCCGGTCTACTGATTCATTGGGTGCATTCATCAGCAGGTATTTGTTGTTGCGGGCCGCAAGTACGGATTTGATCCGGAACACCAGTTTGTCCAGGATGACCTGGGCTTCTTCCGATAACTCTTCGCTAGAAACTACTACCGCTTCCGATTTAAGTATAATGTCTTTTTCTTCCAGCCCGTTCTTGAAGAGTGTACTGCCGGAGCTGACCAGGTCACAAATAGCATCGGCCAGACCGATATTGGGGGCAATTTCTACCGAGCCCGATATTTCGTGAATTTCGGCGGTAATATGGTGCTTCTTCAGATACTGACGCAGCGAATTGGGGTAAGAGGTGGCGATCCGCTTCTGGTTCAGATCCTGTGGATCATTGAAAGG
>JAGQXH010000136.1 GCA_020436695.1 Lewinella sp.
CCGGTACCGGGTTGTGTAGTCTGTATTGAAACGCAGGAGTAAAGATCAAAATGGAAGTATGGACTAGTTAATAGCACTCGTATGACTAACTGACAACTTGTTATCTCCGGATCTGGATTGTGCCGGTACAACTGTCTGTGGTATTGAAGCCATCTTGTTAAGATCGAGGTGCGGTTTCAATGAGTGCTCCTGCATGGCAAATATATAGGAAGTCCATATACAGGCAAAATGTAATGTCAATAAATATCTTTAAAATTTTTTACATTATCATTCCGGTTTGCTAAATTGCGTTGTCCCTATCTTTTATTACTTCTGTAATAATTCACTTTGAAATCATCTTTTGTTATTTTGATTGCTGTTCAGATTAGCTCGGCCTGCTTTTAACAATGTAAAGCTCCAATAAGACAACCTGCCATTTAACAGTCTCTGATTACGAAGTTTCGATTTGAGCCCTATGGATGCCATGACGGCACATTAGTGTAACCATTGATCTTAGTGCTCTAAATTCAAGGTCCCCAAATACCGTTCGGAACATAATCCTTACCACTCAGAACATTTCGATGGATCACCCAATAATTTAGGGATGGAATTTCCATCTTTATGGTAGGCGAAGAAAAAACAGTCCATTATCCCTGTAAATATCTGGCGTAGTTCCATTCATTGGTTGCATTGCCTGCCAGGTAAAGCTTAAGAAGATGGATCGGAATTACCAGATTGGTCTATTTCGGTTGCTCTTCGAAGCAACAGTTCCCCAATGCATAAAGATTAATGAAGCCGGGTATAAATCCGGCCGGCTCCTTATTTGCATAACTCTTTAAACCCATTTCTTGTGTTTCACAAAAGCATTCTTCTAACTATCGCACTGATTGTAGTAGGCTGGGCTAATGGCTGGTCTCAGGATATCCACTATTCCCAGTTTTACAATGCACCCCTACAGCTCAATCCGGCCCTAACCGGCGTCTTTAGCGGCGACCTGCGCGTCCAGGGGAACTATCGATACCAATGGAATAACGTGCCCGTCAGATACCGCACGTTCAGCGTGGTAGTGGACAAGAAGTTTATCCGGTGCGGCGGGCGGTCCAGCTTTATTGCAGCCGGTCTTGGGCTGAACAACGACCGGGCGGGCGATACTCGTCTTTCCTGGAACGATATTAACCTGAATGCATCTTATACCAAGTATCTCAGCAAAGGCTTTTTCCTTACGCTGGGAGGAAGGGCAGCCATGGCGCAGCGGAAGTTTGATAGTGAAAGGTTGCGCCTTGGCGAGCATTTCAACACCACTTCCGGTGCTTATGATCCGGACATTATTCCGGTTGATAGATTTAGCCGGACCAGTCACTCCTTTATGGATCTAAGTGTAGGAGTCAACTTTCACTGGCAGGAACTGGACCGTTTTGAGCGCTTTGATTATAAGGAGGAGCGTTCAAAGATCGATTTCGGACTGGGGATCATGCATTTAAATAAGCCGGATCAGAGTTTTATCGAAGACGAGATCGTGCCGCTGTACCGGCGTTTGAGCATCTACGCACAGGGCGTATTGCAGATCGGTAACCCGCTCGATCTGGTAGCGGGGATCACCGGTCAATTTCAGGGCCCTTACCGGGAATACGTAGCCATGGGCGGCCTCCGCGTACACCTGGATCGCTCCCCGGGCAAGCAGCTTGCCATACAATTGGGGATCGGCTATCGGTTTGATAAGAACCGCGACGCTTATTATCCAAACTTTCAGCTGGAATACAACGCTTTTCGGATAGGATTTAGTCACGATATCAATTTCTCGGACTTCAACGTTGCCACGCTGCGCAACGGAGGTCCGGAGATCAGTTTCCGGTACGTCTTCAAAAAGGTATGTCCGGTTCCTTCCAGACGTTTTTGCCCGATTATCTAAGCTCCATTCCTTTAACTCATTTAGACTACACAAGCTATATGAAACGATATTTATTCCTGCTTTTCCTTTTCGGATGCTCGATGCCTCTATCGGCACAGACGATGGAACAGTTCATCGAAGACGCGGAAAAGCAACACGAAAACGAAAACTACTACGGAGCGTACGACAGCTACCGCATCGCTACCGAGTTTGATGAAAGCCGTATGGACCTTTGGTACCATCAGGGGGAGAACGCCCGCCTGTATACCGCCTATGAAACAGCTTTGGGGGCTTATCAGCAGGTGTTGCAGCATGCAGATATCAGTGAATTCCCCGAACTGCACCTGCGCATGGGACAGGTGCATCAATTCCTGGGCAACTACGAGGAGGCAGTCGGGCATTACCGGCAATTTCTAAGTCAGGGCAATATAAGTGAGGCTAACCGTGCTTTGGCTGATAAAAACCTGACTGACAGCGAATGGGCTGCCGGCCGGCTCCAGGACGCCGATCCCATCCAGGTGACGCACCTGAACCCGGACATTAATACCAAGTACTCTGATTTTGCTCTAAGAAGAAGGGGCGCATTCAGCTATTATACCTCCAACCGGATTCCGTTCGAGAACGACAAACTCTATCCGATCCGCTACCTGTCTCGTATTTTCCGGATCCCGAACGGCGATACCCTGAGCGCCGAAGTGACGATCCCGAATGTGGGCCAGGACAGTATACACACTGCCCATACGGCCTTCAACACGGAGGGTACCCGCGTGTATTACAGCATTTGCGAATACGTTGGTGATACGGAAAGTGTTCGGTGTGATCTGCATTTCAGCACTTTCGGCTCGAACGGTGAGTGGGGCCCTCCGACCCGGATGAGTATTAATGTGCCTGGAGCTAATAACACACAACCTCACGTGGCGCCGGATCCCGACACGGGCGCTGATATGCTGTACTTCGTCAGCGACCGGACCGGGGGAAAGGGCGGACTGGATATCTACCGCGCGACCCTTCTTGAAGACGGAACTGCGGCAGACATAGTGAACCTGGAAGATATCAATACGGCGGGAGATGATGTCACGCCCTATTACGACAGCCGGACCTGCCGGCTCTACTTCAGCACCGATGGCCGGAAAACGCTGGGCGGGTTTGATATATATTATGCGCCGGTGGTCGGTGACGGCTTCGGGGAGCCCGTGCATCTGAACAGCCCCGTCAACGGTAGTTTCCACGATCGGTATTACGTGATCGCTCGCGAAGATCAGAAAGCTTATTTCAGTAGTAATCGGCAGGAGGCATCCATCCAGTGGACAGCCGATGAAGCTGCCTGTTGTGATGATCTCTACTCCGTACCTTTCGATGAGACCATCATCCTGGATGTGTATACCCACCGTCGGCTGGATTCTAGCGATCTGGATCGTTCCGCAGTGACGCTGTTTCGGCTGAATACCGGCGACAAAGGAGAAGAGATCGATGCCAGGCCGCCGCAGGATTCCAATCACTTTGTTTTTGCCGTACAACCCGGTAATACTTACGCTTTGGAGGGTAACCGCATTGCTTTTGGGCCGGACAGTAGTAGGGTGGATCTCACCAACTCCTGCGATGTACCGGTCGACCGTCGTTTGCGGCGGGATCTCTTTTTGCCGCAGTCACTTTTTGTAAATGTATTTGATGAAGAGACTCGCGAGCCGCTCAATGGAGCAACCGTACTATTAGCTTCTTCGAAAGAGAGCAAGGACCATCCGCTGGTCGAAGAGCACAAAGAAGATACTAACTGCTTTCATTTTTATATGCATTTGGATCAACCTCTCTATGTTAGTGCTGATCGGAGAATGTATATATCGAGGGATACCTCCTTCACCATTCCTGAAGAATTAGTCGATAGGCTGGGTAACTATGAGATAGATATCTATCTGCCGAAAGATTCAATAGAAATAGATACTATAGAACTTTTCTTTGACAATGACCTACCTGTACCGACCTCCAAATGGGATAGAATGACTACGACTGAAGTAGAATACAGTAAAACAAATATTGACTACCAGGCTCGCATAAAGGACTTTCTTGAAGATCAGGTTAGCAAGATAACAGATAAGAACCAAAAGTTCACCGTACAAACACAATTCGAAGCATTCTTCGAAAACGATGTCAAGGGAGGCCTTACACGTCTGGAAGCACTGGCCGACACACTATTTAATAGGCTGCAGAATGGAGGGCGTTATTCAATGTATATTCAGGGACACGCCAGCGTACGTGGTAATCCTGCCTACAACGAAGATCTCTCAAAGAGGCGTATAGATTCGGTCAAAGACTTTTTCCGGGAATATAAGGGTGGTATTCTGGCAAAGTATATTCAACAAAAAGCACTCATATTTACTGAAGATGAGTTTGGTTCCAGAGCTGCAAAGTCTAAGAATGACGCTTCTATCTTCGGGCTGGGAGCCTCCAGGGATCGCCGGGTTACTATTACTAAAATTCAAGCCATTAACTAAAATGAGAATATATAATTTATCTTATCGTAATATCCTGCGGCGGCTGCTACTGGTCTCGGCTCTGGCCGGATCTTTGTACACGCTGCGCGCGGAAGGCGTAAAGCAGTTGGTAGCGAATCCACCTGCCAATGGATTAACGCCACCGGTCATGTTGCTGGCACATGATGCAGATTTCGGGAATTTCGCAACACCCGGAACGGATGCCTCCAGCCGGCTCTACGTGACGCTGGCTAATGTTAATGAGACGATTAATTTAGGATTGTCATTGCCATACAATGATTTTGGACAGGTAATTGCCAATGGAAAATACATTGTCCATTTTCGAAGTGTGAACGATCCGGCGATAGATGTAACCTTTACCGTAGACAACACTACCCGGAATGTTACGACATTTTCGGAGGCTGAATTTGGGGGCTATCTGAACAATAATTTTACCTATACCCCCGGAGCTGCAGGTGATTATTATATAGAATTTGAGATCCCGAATGACAGTAATATCCCGAACAGCCCCGGTACTAATACGCAGAAACTGCACATTGGCTACTGGGATATTGCGGTTACGGATAACAATGATAATAACATTGACGGCCGGGTCTGGTCGCGTAACTGGGCTTTTCGCACTCCGCCAGCCGATCCAAATAACCTCGATGCTGAAGAATGTATCTGGAATCGCTCTTTTGAAGGGAAAATATTTTCCTATACGGATGACGGTTTTGTTACGAGCATCGACTTTGCCGATTCCGGATTTAAAGGCCTTTCCTTCAATGTGTCACTTAATAATACAGGCCCCGGTAACAGCGGAGATCTGGAAGAAGACCGGAAATCAACGGTAGGACCGCCGGTTAACGTAAGTGGCGGATACCGGGTATTTCTGAACCTGCCGGACGAGAACGTCTTTCCGAGTGACGATGCTTGTGGAAATTTGGAAGCTGCCAATTCCTTTAGCTGTGAAGGGGATGAACTATGTTTTCCTGTATCCATAGACGGGATCGGCCAGGTCGAAATGATCATTGACCTGGATCTGGATAGTGAGTATACTCCCGATTCGCGGGATCGCATCCTGGTTTTCCAATTTGATAATGTATCGACGGTACTGGATACCTGCCTGGCTTGGGACGGCCTGGATGCCAATGGCGATGCAGTGCCTTCCGGCGTAGCCTTCAATGTAGTATTCATTTACACACAGGGTGTGCAACATTACGCAGCGTATGATGTGGAGATCCTATCCAATGGTTTTTGTGTCAATACGGAGCGTCCTGCCCAGCCGGATTGTAGTTCTGATTTGGCCACTAATCTACTGTATTGGGATGATACCCAATTACCGGCTAATATTTCGTCCGGTACCGGACTGCCGGCTGATGGACGTCTGGGGTGTGCATGTCAAACGGCCGGTTGCCGCACCTGGACGAACTTTGATACCGACGTCTCTTCCTGTACGTTAATCAATGATGGCGTCAGAGAACTGCTCAATGCCAATCCTTCCGGATATGGTGATGGTAATACCCTCAATACCTGGTGGTACGCCCGCGCCCAGAAGGTGATCCGCAATGTGATCTTGCTTGCCTGCACGGTTGAAGCCCAAAATACTGCCATCTGTGCGAATGACAATACCACCCTGGCGGTTAATGTCGTGGGCGGTCAGTCACCCTACACTTTCAGTTGGTCCGGGCCAAATGGTTTTGCTGCTTCTACGGAAAGCGTTACCGTTACGGATGCCGGTTTGTACGAGGTGACGGTTACTGATAACGTAGGCTGTACTTCTATCTGTAATATTACGGTCGATGCTGCCGAAGAGATCCTCTGTGCCATCGAAGGGCCGGATATGATCTGCGTGGGTAGCACCGATACTTTCACGGCAGTAGGTACAGGTGGAGCAACACCGTATACCTATAACTGGACCGGGCCCAACGGCCTGACTGCCACCGGTGCAGATATCACGGTCTCGGACCTGGGAGAATACTGTGTAACGATCACGGATGCGAATGGCTGTACCACGGAATGCTGTAAAACCCTCAGTTTTTTCGAGGAGCTCACCTGTGCTATCAACGGTCCGGAAACTATTTGTGAAGGAGAGACCGCTGATTATTCGGTCAGCCTGTCGAACGGTGAAACACCGGTTTCCTACAACTGGACCGGCCCTAACGGCTTTGCCTCCGCGGAAGCGACTATCACCGTCGGAGATGCGGGTACCTATAATGTAACGGTTACCGATCAGAACGGCTGCACCTCCACCTGTAATCTGACGCTCGGCTTTTTTGCCGAGATCACTTGCGACATTGAGGGGCCGGATATGATCTGTGCGGGTGATACGGGCAATTACACGGCAGTGGGGGGAGGTGGAACGCCGCCTTTCACCTTCAGTTGGACGGGGCCGAACGGGTTCACCGCGTCCGGTGAGAACATCACCATATCAGATGCAGGAGAGTACACCGTGGAAATCACCGATGCCAACGGTTGTTCGACTACCTGCAGTAAAACACTGAGCTTTTTCGAAGAGATCACCTGCGCCATCGACGGGCAGAATATAGTCTGCCTGGGTGACGCGGCCACTTTCACGGCATTGGGAACCGGTGGTACATCCCCGCTTAGCTACAGCTGGAGCGGCCCCAACGGCTTTACAGCCTCTGATGCAGTGATCACCGTGACGGATATTGGAGCATACTGCGTAACAATTACGGATGCGAATGGTTGTAACACAGAATGCTGCCAGACGCTCAGTGTTTTCGCAGAGGTATCCTGCACTATCGACGGGCCGGAAACCATCTGCGTGGGTGAAACGGCTAATTACTCCGTCACTTTGTCAAATGGCCAGGCTCCGGCGACTTATAACTGGACTGGTCCTAATGGTTTTACTTCCACGGATGCGAATATTTCTGTAGGTGATGCCGGAACCTATAGTGTAACCGTTACGGACCAGAATGGCTGTACTTCAACCTGCAGCCTGACACTTGGCTTTTTCGCCGAGATCACCTGTGACATTGATGGACCGGATGAGATCTGTGCAGGTGATGTGGCTAACTTTTCGGCGGTTGTATCCGGGGGAACTGCACCGTTCACCTTTAATTGGAGTAGTCCCGGCGGATTTACTGCTACAGAACAGAATATCAACATTACGGATGCCGGGGAATATACCGTTGTAATCACGGATGCCAATGGCTGTTCCAATACCTGCAGCAAAACGCTGAGCTTCTTCGCCGAGATCACTTGTAATATTGAAGGACCGGATATGATCTGCATGGGCGATGCGGCTACTTTCACCGCGATAGGAACCGGAGGTACACCGCCTTTAAGTTATGGCTGGACCGGCCCTGGCGGTTTTTCGGCTACTGGTGCCGGCATCAATATTTCCACCGTCGGCGAATACAGTGTGACCATCAGCGATGCAAACGGTTGCAGCACGACCTGTAGTAAAACGCTCAGCTTCTTTGATGACATTGCGTGTGTGATCGACGGCCCCGATGCCATTTGTGCTGGTGTGACCGCCACCTATACGGTAACATTAGCGAATGGGGAGCCTATCTCCTCATATAGTTGGACCGGCCCAAACGGCTTCACATCCACAAATGCCGGCATTAGCGTTACGGATGAAGGGGAATACAGCGTGACCGTTACTGATGCCAACGGCTGTACCACGACCTGTACAAAAACGCTTAGTTTCACTTCAGACATTGTGTGCACCGTGGAAGGCCCCGAAATGATCTGTATGGGAGATGCCGCCGTCTATTCGGCAGCAGTGCCGGGCGGACAGGCGCCATTTACCTATAGCTGGATTGGGCCCAATGGGTTCACCTCTACCGATGAGGCCATTAACATTTCGGATGCCGGTGAATACTGTGTGACGATCATAGATGCCAATGGCTGTTCAACGAGCTGCTGCCAGACCCTTAGTTTCTTCGAGGAGATCACCTGCTCTGTTGATGGGCCGGATACGATCTGTCCCAACGGAGAGATCACCGCTGTAGCGGAGGGAGGAACAGCGCCATATACCTATGACTGGACCGGCCCAAATGGGTTCTCTGCATCCGGCGCAAGTGTCAATATCTCAGCCTCCGGTGAGTATTGCGTAACGATCACCGATGCGAACGGGTGCTCCACTAACTGCTGTAAAACTTTCGAAGTGCGTGAGGAGATCGGATGTAATATCGACGGGACGGACGATCCGATCTGTAAGGGAGAAACGACAACTTATACCGTCAGTGCAACGGGAGGGGTTGAGCCTTACACTTTTGCCTGGAGCGGTCCGAATAATTTCACCGCTACCACAGCCGGCATTGACATCGGGAATGCGGGCGAATATTGTGTGACCATTACGGATGCGAACGGCTGTACCACTACCTGCTGCAAAACTTTGGAAGTGACCGACATTGTAGTTAATCTATCAGCCGATCCTACGGTTATATTACTTGGAGGTAGTTCGATCCTTACTGCCAATGCATCTGGCTGTGATAACTGTCGTTATGACTGGTATTTATTCGATGATCTTATTATAGAGGATGGCGGCGCGATCCTTGAGGTTACGCCGGAAGCTCCGGTGCCGCAGGATTCTTTGTACGAGTATCGCGTGGTGGTAAGCGAAGACGGGCAGTGCCCGGTGGAGGCGCGGGTCAACGTCAGAGTTCGTACGTTATGCGATGACCTCCATGTCTACATCCCTAACTCCTTCACGCCAAACGGAGACGGACTGAATGACGAATTGCGTATATACAGTAGTTTTCTGGAAGAACTCAAGTCTATGGAACTGATGATCTATAACCGCTGGGGCCAGGAAGTGTTTCGAACGACCAATCCGGCCGGCTTTTGGGATGGGACCTTTAAGAACGAGCCTTTGCCTCCGGATGTGTACGGCTTCTATCTGGAGGTGGTTTGCCCTACCGATCAGACATTGGTACAGAAGGGGGATATTACCCTGCTGCGATAAGCTCAATCACCGCATATATTTTATGTGAAATTGCACGAATGGGATCAGGGGCTGGCGTTACGTCAGCCCCTGAATCTTTTGCACCTTACAGATTTAAGATTTCTATAACGGTTGAATAGGTTTAGTGTGTATTGGTATTGTTTATAAATGGTTGTAAATCAGTGGGTATAACATGATTGCAAGCCATTGCAACATAATTATTATGCCTTCGCGGGGTAATCAGGCCAATTTGTGATCGTATGCAAAATTTTGTTTCTTGTACATCAACACCTAACGATCATGAAAACTGCTTCCCTTTTCTCGATCTGCTTACTGATCAGCCTGAATCTTGCGATGACCGGTCCGACCATCGAATCCGAATGGAAAACGATCCTGGAGCAGCAGCTGTCCACTTTACTGGATCATCGTTCTTTTTCGATCGAGGATGTAACGGTGGATGCGGAGAACCGGCGATTATCCGGCAAGGGTAAATTTTTTTCCATCTCCGGTATTCAATTTACGGCCGGCTACTCCGCTCCCGGGCAATTGGCCGATTTTCAACTCACCTTTCCCGCCAATGCCCAGGTGGGCATCAACGATAAAAGCTTTCAGCAACTGGCCGGATTTTCCCTGGGAGACCTGGTGCCGAATGAGTTGTCAAAAGCCGTCTATCTGCAACAGTTGGGTTTTAGTGTTTCTAAAGCCGATAAGCAGGTGGAAGAAGTAGCACTGCTTTTCCACAGCCCTTTGAATTGGACATTAATGCCGGGAGGTAGCCTCGAACTAAATGACCTGCACTATACTTTTCTGATCCGAAAACCCACCAGTAAAGCACAACGCAGTGTGCGCGCTACTATGGCCGGGCAAACCCGTATAGGCCGCGTACCGGTAACCCTGACCGCCGATCTGGATCGGAAAAAAGAAAACCTGAAACTGATCGGGCAGTTGCGTAATCTGCAATTAAAAGAATCACTTCAGGCCATAGTAGGGCAAAATGAGATCAGAGGTATATCTATGCCGGATGCGGTGATCGATCTGCAACTACAGGATGGTGAGCTTCAGGTGCAACCCTACTTGGAAACAGCTGCTATTGCTGCTCAGTCCAACCTCGGGAAAGTGGATGCCTATTTTCAAAAAACAGATAAAAAAGACAAGAAGCTGAACTATGTCGTGGTGATCGCGCCGCCGGCCGATTTCAGACTTTCTAAGTTAAGTGATAAGCTGAAAGGACTGGACTTCGTTGACCTGTCCGGCCAGAAGATCGTGCTGACTTCCGAGGACAAGGATAAGAAGGAAAGTTCCAAAGTTCCCAGCCTGTCCCAGATGGCGGCCGGTATTAAGCGCGGCTGTAATCTGGTAGCTAAACTGGACCTGACCAAACTCAAACTGGAACATCTGCTCAAGGCCAAAGAACTGGTGGTGAGTTCACCGCTCAGTGAGAAACTGGATGGGGTGGTGCTGGAGTCGGAAGTAGAAGCCGGGCTTTCTTTGGGCGCTAACAATAAGTTTGATAAAGTACTATTTCGTTTGCAACCCTCGCCCCGGGATTTTGCCATTGCGCTGGTTGGGGTGATGAAATCACAGATTAGCCGGGATCAACTCCTGTTCAAAGGGGGCGTAGAAATCGCACTGGCCACCCAGACTTTGAATTTCTCTTCCGTTATGGAAGGTAACTGGAAAGATCCGCTGGGTGCAAAGGGGCTGATGATGAGCAATGTAGGTATGCAACTGGGCGGGAGCTTTGGCGGAGCCGCTATTCTACCGAATATGGCTTTCCGGGGTGAACTGAAGATAGGCCGTTTCAGTGGAGACGCTGCTCTGGCCTTCGATACGCGGGATCCATCCAAAAGTTTGTTATCCGCCGAGATCAACCAGTTGGTTATTGCAGATCTGATGGGGGCCGTGGTCGATCCCAAAGTGATGCGCCATATTCCGGAGGGTATGCAGAAGGTTTTGCAAAGCATCCGGTTTAATAATGTCCATCTGGAGTTTGTACCGCAACCCATGACGGTATTGGAAAAATCCTACGATCCCGGTTTTCGTGCCGGCGGTAATGTGGACATTATGGGCATCAACGGATTTGGATTAATGGAGATCGATTTTAGCAGTGGCATATTGGCACAGGGAGAAGTAGATCCCGTTGATCTGGGCGTTTTCAAACTGACTGGTGCCGGAGGAAATAAACGGCCTGGGTTCATCATCGACATGCGTATGAACCAAAAACCGAAAGTAGCTCTGAATGGTCTGGTCTCAGTACTGGGAATTCAGGCGGAAACGGAAGTGGAGGTCTTGCCCAATGGTTTCCGATTCGATCTGGGGGGCAAAATTTTCAATATCTTCGACGGGAAAGTGATGGTCAGTGCCTCCGACATGGAACGCCTGGGCTCTATGCAAGCTAAAGTCCAGATGAAGCAGGACCTATTCAGTTTTATCGATAATGAAGTGGTGAAATTTGTGGAGAACGAAGTGAGCGGTGCAGTGCAAAAACTGACCGCAGCACAACAGAAGATCAGCCAGGCCCAGGACAAAGTACGTGAACTGGATGGGGTGATCGAGTATCAAAGGGACGTAGTTCGCAAGGAGCAGGCGGCCAAACGATCTAAATATGAGCATGCTAAACGAGATGTGACCAATGCTCAAAATAAGGTGAATGGTATCAACAGGGAGATCGCAAAACTTAAAAAAGAACTGGATGGTAAGAAGTCCTGGGAAGTAGTGGATAAAACGGCATTGCACACCCGGATCAAAAGTATGGAAGCGGCGCGCGGGGTAGCCTGGCTGGCATTGGAAGGTTATAAGAAGGTGTTGGACGGGATGAAATTCGTCAATTCCAATCCGGATTTAGATCAACGGGTGGTCACCCTGATCGCTTCGCGGCATACTGCCGTGGGTAGCCTGGAAGTGGCTAAAGGATCACTGGAGGCACTAAAGATCACGCTGGGTCGTACGGGTAAAGTAGCCACCTTTATTATAGATAAGGGCACGGATGTGCTCATCAATGTACGCAAGGCCGACTTTGCCGGGCAACTCGGATCGGTCAGCGGCGGTAAGGTAAAACTGGATCTGGATCTGGAATGGATGAACAAGGCGATGGATGTGAATATTGATTTTGACTTTCATGATCCGCTGTCGATGATCCGGTCTTTGGGAAAAAAATTACTTGATTGAGCCTATATAACTTTCGGCAAAGCCGGATATAAAAACAATTTATGCAGTTGTCCCTGGTTTCTTATTACGGAGAAAAGCCGGAATCCCTCCGTCGTTTGATCCTTAGTTTGCAGCAGCAGCTCAGCCGTGACCTGGGGGAGGCATTTCGACCGTATGCACTGGAACAGGTACACGGAACTATCACTGGTATTGAAACAGCAGTAGAAGGGGGTGAGATCTACAGCAAATGGTATACGGAAAACCGAGGTAGGAAAGTACCGATCGATCTTGAAGGATTAACCGCTTATTTGCAAAGTCAGTTGCCGAATCCGAAAATCCGTATTGGCGGCTATCGGCCGGAAGAGGACTATGGATTTACGAGTCGTGGACAGCATCCTTTTCTGCGATCTTTTTCCATCCAGGGGAATATTGCCGTCGCTATGGGTTGGCCGGTTGCATTTACTGAAAACGGACCGGCCTATAATATGGATCTTTTTGCTCTTCGAACTGCCTTTGAACGCTTCCATCTCTGCCATAAATGGAACCGGGATGACTACCAGGACAATGATTTTTTCTTTGTGCTGGGAAAGTTGAATAATGCTGAATTGGAGCCTGCTGAATTGGAAAATATAGTACAGTCTATACGTCAGCTATTAGCAACACAACAAGGACTCATTACACTGGTGCCCGAGTCTCTCTCGGTGGTGGCTTATACAGACACGGAATTGCCTTTGGAGAGTACGCAGGTGTTTCCGGTTACTGATCCTGATCTTGATCTTGATCTTAGGCAGATATTAATATCCGTAGAATAGCGGTCCTTCCTGCGCGTTTCCGGACCAGGGTAGGTTGAACAAGTAAAGTTTTTGAAGGTTAAATAAATATAGCCTTATAACATTTACTTGGAGATCCTTTCCCGAAATGGGGCCTGTTCCGGGAAAGGATGGTATGGAGATACTACATGAAGAAAGTCCTCTTATTGATCTTGTTGATTATTGCAATGATGCTGGTGGCACTTGTGGTCAGGACTTACTCTTTTTCCTCACGGCAAAAGGATATTCCCCCGGTTGAACGAGCGGCTATACCGGTGACTGCCGCTACCCATTTGTCAGAAGCGCTACAGTATAAGACCATTTCACATTCCGCTTCGTCCGAGATCGATTCTGCTGCGTTCCGGGCTTATTTGACCTTTTTGGAAAATACTTATCCCCTGATCGAGGCCAATCTGGAAAAAAGGTGTTTCAACGATTTCAGTTTCCTGTATAAGTGGGAAGGTTCCAATCCGAAATTGAAACCCATACTGTTGTTGTCGCATTACGATGTCGTTCCGGTAGAGGCAGCTACTCGCGGAGATTGGACGCAAGCCCCCTTTTCCGGAAAACAAACGGAAGGGACCATCTGGGGGCGGGGAGCCATTGACGATAAAACGGCGGGAATTGCAATTCTGGAAGCCATGGAAATGCTGATCAAAGAAGGATATCAGCCGGAAAGGACGGTCTATTTTTCTTTGGGGCACGATGAGGAAAAAGGAGGGCCCAGCGGAGCAGCATCCATTGCGGCCTGGCTGCGGGCTCAGGATATAAAATTGTCTTACGTTCTGGATGAAGGAGGAGCCATTACCAAAGATATTATCCCGGCCGTGAGCAAGGAAGTGGCCTTTGTCGGCATTGCCGAA
>JAGQXH010000137.1 GCA_020436695.1 Lewinella sp.
AGTTCAGGAATCCGGTCTGCCCCATCAGCTCCGTCGGAATGAAGGAGAGACTGGCGCTCGGATAAAACAGCGTGTTATTCTCTTTTTCCACGGTAGATGACCAGTCGTTCCGGCCGGCCAGGTTAACGTACAAGTAGTTCTTGTAATCGAAGGTGATGGAAGCATAGCCCGCCATCAGTCGCTCCAGTTGCTGGTATTGGATATCCAGGCCGGAAAGACTATTCACAGAAGAGTGATTCGTAAAATTGGAATGTTCGATAAAGCCGAATACAAGTTGATTGGTACTTTCGATACCGTCCCGACCGAATTCATCCTGACGGTAGTTGAAACCGGCAGTAACATCCATATCCAGTTCCGGCAATAAATTGGGGAAACTGGCGGTGGCAAAAGCGTTCTGATCAAAAATGGTGTTGACGATATCCGTAGTCCGGTACATACCGTTGTTGATAGCAGCGTAATCATTGCTGGCCAGCCCGATCCGGTTGACAATGTATTCCTGGCGTTCAGTATAAGTGTCAATTCCCAGGCGATAGGTTAAATTCAACCAGGAGGTCGGCTTATAAGACAGGCTGGTCTGGCCGTAGAGACGATCTACCACACTGGTATTTTTGGCATACTTGGTGGTCCAGCGCGGATTAAGGATGTCATTGCCACTACGGTAATAGACCGGCCGGTGATCTACCGGAGCCTCAAAAGGCAAACCGCTCAGATCCACACCACGCGGCACGTAGAAAACGTCGGAGAAAACGGAAAGGCCGCCTCCGGCGAAGATACCGCTACCGTCGCCGTAGCTGATCGGAGGCGTCGCATAATCCGTTTTCACATAGTTGAAAGTACTATTCAGGGTCAGGTTGTTGGCTAGTTCGACCCGTCCACCAATACCGAGGTTTAGCTTACGGACAGAGTTGCCGGGCAGGAAGCCTTTGTCGTCGGTATAACCGAAGGTTCCACTGAAGTTGGCCTTTTCCGTACCCCCCTGAATATTAAGTGAGGTGTTCGATACGTAGCCTTTTCTAAAAAATTCTTCGGTGCTGTTGTAATTGCGGTAGTCGTAACGCGTTCCGGCATACTCCGGAAACTGGGCTTTGAGAGAAGGATCGGTCAAAGCATCCAGCGGGTGACGAACCTGTCCGTTGGCATCAATTCCCCGGCCACCTCTGGTGTTGAAATTCGGGCCCCAGTTACTGAAGAAAAAACCAAAATTCTGGTGGAAGCCGCCACCGTAATTGGTTTGGTAATCCGGCAGAGAGGCAATTTCGGACGTGAAGTACGATTGGCTCAGTGTCACAGAAGTCTTTTGATTGGCCTTGGCCACACTACCATTCTTGGTGGTGATCAGGATCACGCCATTACGCCCCTGTTCACCGTAGGTAACGGTAGCACTCAACCCCTTGAGGACACTGATGCTTTCAATGTTGTTAGGGTCGAGATCCAGGAAACGACTGGATGAGGACTGACCGCCTTCCAGAAAGTCATTGGTCTTATTATCCTTATTGGTATTGGTATTGAACGGCACACCGTCCACTACAAACAGCGGCTGGTTGGAACCCGTCAGCGAAGAATAGCCGCGGATCACCACATTAGTACCGCTGCCACTTACCCCACTGGTAGATGTAATGTTTACACCCGCCACCTTGCCCTTAAGCAGGCGGGTGACATCGGATTCAGGTTTTTGTTCCAATTCGTCGCCTGATACGGTACTAACCGCATATCCAAGCGCTCTTTTCTCCTTTTGGATGCCTTGTGCTGTGACGATGATCTCATCCAGCGACAAACCCTGTTTCAAGGCCACGTCTACCACATTGGAAGCTCCAATAGTGATCTCTTGGCCGGAATAACCGGTATAGGTGAATACCAAAACGTCATTTCCATCCGGAACTGAGAGTTGGTATTTCCCATCAAAATCAGTGACGGTACCAGACTGGGTTCCTTTGACCAGGACACTTGCGCCGATCAATGGATCTCCATTCTCCGCATCGGAAACGGTACCGGTGATGGTACGCTGTGCAAAAGACCAGCTAAAGCACATGAGCAATAGCATCCCGAGTAGCGAGATTCTCTTCATAAAACAATTGGTTTATTTGATAAAAAAAGTCGAGGGAACAGGAATTCCATCTTGTCCGGAGGCACTACGCCCAAACAAGTACTCGATTGCATTAACCTTATGGAGCTACAAGACCTAAATTCAGGGAAAGGAGAGTGCAGGGCGCAGATTGTTAGATTGTGGCTTGCCCCACATCTGGAAAGGTATCACCGGACCTTTGCTTACCATAATATCGTCAGTTATCACGCACCAGCTATCAGTTTTTGATAAACCAACTGACCGCCGGCCACTGACCGCTTTGTTTAAATAGCTATACCAGTCTTGTAGTGAACTAATGAGAAGCCCCTCTGTCTTCGGCATCTCCCCCAGGGGAGAGAAAAACGTACAGGGCCGGTTAAGGTAATCTACCCCTTTTTGAAAAGGTAGTAACGACAATAATGTCTGCTAAAAAAGCTTGTGAAGAGAATTTTTCAACTAACCAATAGGTAGGCATTACTAATCCGAATACGTAGAGGTAACGTCTTAGCACCTCCAAACGCTGTCACAAAATTAAAAAAAAGTTAAGCACTTGTTAACAAACAATAACTACATTGGCAGGCGTATGACATTTTTTTTATAATAAGCAGAAGCGATTGTGTAACTTTTCGAATATAAACGGCGTAAATAAAATTTAATAACTCAGGTCATAAGAGGGACCATCTGAATTGACCCTCAAACACTTACTCCTGTTTCAGTAGTCTTAATTTGTCTTCCTTTCCGGTACGGTACAACTGCCTCGATTACTAATCGATCTGTCTCATTATGCTGTATCCTCTGATGCAATTAAAGAATCTATTTTCAGAATACCGAAGCATCCTGCTGACTACTTTGGTACTTTTCCTCCTATTGGCAGGTAGTCAACCCATTGCAGCACAGCAAAATAAGATCTCTCAACTTCACCAGACGATCAATACACTCGAAAAAAAGGACACCTTCTGGGTAGATCAGGTAAACCAGCTCAGTTGGGAATTCAGTAATACCCGGCCTGATTCCTGCACAGAATATGCCAACCAGGCTTTACATCAGGCCAAGGCGTTGCACTATCTCAAAGGCATGGCCCGGGCCTATAACCTCCTGGGTGTTGTTGCCATCAATGATGGTCGCAACCAGGAAGCTCACCGGCTCAACGACCTGGCCTTACCACTGGCCAGGATGTCCGGTGACAGCTTCGTAGTCAGTGTGGTACTGAATGACCTGGCGATCATCTACCATGCCCAAAAGCAGCTGGAAAGGTCAATCGATTATTATTTACAATCATTAGATTACGTCCCGCAATACGATACGATCGGGAGGGTATATACCAATGGTAATATTGCGCTGCTTTATCTGGAACTGGGCTACCGGGATATTGGTAAAAAATTCCTGGAGGCTGCTCTTAATACCAGTAATATCGCCGCAGACCCTTACGTCATGGAGGTATATAAATCTATTGAAAGCGATTATTACCAACTTGGAGGCGAGCAGCAACAGGCCCTCCGATCCATTCAGGAAGCCTACGATATTGCTTATCGCCATCAACATTATGCCAAAGCAGTTGACTATTTATGTGATGAAGCCAGGCAATATTTGCGGATGGGACGGCAGGAAAGGGCATTAAATGTGCTACATCAGGCCCTTGAACTTAAACTGCCCCAACAACTGCCTGATGCCGGTAAATGGATCGAAATGAATATCATGGAGGTATTACTGAGCCGCGATCGGAATGAAGAGGTCATTCAACTGGGTGAATCCCAATTGATGAGGATCGACAGTGCTGAGTTAGACCTGATCGACCTGGCCAAGTACCATGAATTAATGGCCAAAGCCTACTCCGGTACCGGAGATTTCAAAAAAGCTTTTCAACACCATTGTGAGCTGAAGATCTTCCAGGACAGCCTCTATAAAAGTGATATCAGTAAGGCCGTAGCGGAAATGGAGGTGCAACACGAACTTGAAGAAAAAGATGCGGAAAATCTGGCCCTGCGGGAATTACAGCAACGGGATGCCGAAAGATTGAAAAATCATAAGCAGATCAATGTAGCACTGGGTATCATCATATTGCTCTCCATTATCATTGTTGCGTTGATCACTTATGCCCTTTTTCAAAAATCGGCGCGCAGCTCTTCCCTGGAAAAAGAAGTACGGCTGAAGACAGCCGATCTGCTGGCCAGAAATGAAGAACTGGAAGGTTTTACCCATATCGTCTCGCATGACTTCAAAGAGCCGATGCGGAATATCGTAAGTTTTGTCAATCTGATCGAAAGAAAGGAAGATAATTTATCGGATGACACCAGGACCTATTTTTCCTACGTACAAAAAAGTGCCCGTCAACTCTATTCCCTGGTGGATGACGTATTACAGTTTTCCAAGATCAGTAATACCCGGAGCGATCACAAACCGGTCAATCTACAGCAGGTCATGGAAAATATTTCACTCAACCTTAAACTGCTGATCAACGAAAAAAATGCGACGCTACAATACAGTGAGCTTCCCATTATTGACGCTTCCCAGACTCATCTGTTTTTAATCCTGAAAAACCTGATCGAGAATGGCCTCGTGTACAACCGGTCTGAACATCCGGTCGTAAAGGTCACTTACCGAAAAAAAGACGATCTGCACGAGATCTGCATCGAAGATAACGGCCTCGGCATTCCGCAGGAGTATCGAGATAAGGTATTCAAAATGTTTTTCCGGCTGTACAACCGGGAGGAATTTGCCAGTACCGGTATGGGGCTCGCCATTGTAAAAAAGCTGGTGGAGGGAATTAACGGCAAGATCCACATCGAAGACGGTTCCGAAACGATGAATACCAGCTTCTGCCTCGAATTTCCCTGACCTCTTTCCCAATGCGCAAATACTTAGTATCTTGTTCGGCGAACAACTAACACCATCATTTTGTAAACCCTAAAATCCCTATGGCCATCTCACTTACCGCTGAGGCGATCATCCTGGCGATCAATTCTGCTATCAAGCTGGGAGATCGATTACAGCGCGCCTACGCGAACAGCATTAAAGCTAAAGCGATACTCCTACCGCTCCCTCAATTCAATGAGCCACCCAATGTCCACCGTGCTCACCGCTATTTTGAACGCGAAGCGGGAGTCATCTTTCCTCCTCAGATCGAACGGCTAAAAATGTTGTACGATACGTTCGAACTCAGTGGACTGGGTCCGGAAGATGAACAGGAATACATCGACTATTATATCCGGCTGAGAAGCCAACTGGAAAAAACCGAAGGAAGCCCTACCGGTGATGATTCGGATGTCAACCTGGAAAATATGCTGGCGCTCCTGCGGGTGCGACAATGGGAATCGGGAAAGATCCCCCGAAGTTCACCTATAAAAATGGTGGCCGGCACGCTGGTAGAGATCGGGATCGATTATTTCAATCAGGTGCCCGGAGCGCTCAATCCTCAGTCTTCCCTAGGCCGGATTATGAAAAGTTTCCTGTCGGCCATCGATGATATTGAGATCGTAGAGGCCGGTAGCCTGAAAGAGATCTCCGAACTGGTAGTACCACGCCTGTTCATCACTGCCGCCGAATCACTGGAAGTACTCAGCAAGGACATCAGCAGTGATGAGAAAATCCAGGCATTCATCTCTGCCACCAGTCGGGGGATCGCCGATGAGGTGATACAGCGCACGCGGCACGCCGCCGATGAAGAAGCCGTGCGTTGGGGAGAACTGGTACTGCGGAGCATGGTAAAAAATGCCGGAAAGTATGTGTTTAATGCCCCCGGCGAAATTTTCAATACCAACGAGGGCATGTCCCGCCTGATCCAGAATACCGGCAGGCTGTTGCTGGAAGCCATTCTTTCCGATCCGGACGGTCTCAACCTGAAAGAGGCTTTTAACATTGATACACTTGATCGGGTTACACGCGCAGCGTTGGGTGTCATTGCCGAGCATCCCAATCTGATCGACGGCCGGGATGGTATGCGTCAGATCATTATGGGAGTGAGTGCCGCACTGGCCGAAGCAGGCCTGATCCATCAGCCACACTTATTGCCGGATCTGGTGCAATTGATACTGGAACATACTGCGGGTAACTTTCATCTCATTGTCCGCAAAGATCCACAGGATGAAGGCACACACCTGCTGGTCATCGCGGTGCAACAGTTTCTGCTGGCGCTGGCTCAGTCTATGCCCGACGGCAAAGTGAAGTTTCATTTACCCAAAGGAGAATTGCTATTAATTGCGGAGCATATTCTGGACGAGGTGGTGACCAATCCGAACTGGGTGCTGGCTAAAACGGGTGAGAAGACTTTACTGCGCGAAACGCTGGAAGCTTCTTTCCGGGCATTGTCACGTATCCCCCGGGACCAACGTCTCAACCGGGAGGCCCTACAGGTTGTTATCCGGACCAATATTCGCACCGTTGTCACCAATCAGGCAGTACTAAACCGGGTGAAATGGGGGACCGAAGAGCAGGAAGTCACTATCTTACAAAAAGCGATGGACCTGGTCTTCCACTTCATCTTTGAGAGCGGCGAAGTAGCACCGGCTGAAAGGATACATTTGCTCAGTGAACTCCTTCGTTATATTTCCAAGGTCATTCTGGCCCACCATCCGGATGAACGCGGGCTGTTGCTGATCGACATGATCCTTTTCCAGGATCCGAACGTAGACTATTCCGGCGGCTTTAATCCCAGATTGGCCGATGACCTGATCGGGGCTGCCCTGAATGTGCTGCAAACCCATCCGGAACTGATCAGCCGGCAGCTGTCCCTACAGGGCATTCTGGCCGGAGTAGCCAAAGGGCTGCAGGCTTCCAGTTTCCGCAAAGCCGGGCTGCTGCCCGAGCTCACCCGGCTGATATTGAACGCTACCGCTAAAAACATCCACCTTATCGTTAGGGCAGAAGCCGAAGCTCCCCAATATCTGCTGGTGCTCGCATTACAGCAGATCCTGGCAGCATTATCGGTTAAACCGGAAGATACCGAACGCTGGCAGCCACGTCTGACTGCCGCCCAACTGATCGGTATTACCGAAAATATATTCGATCAGTTAGTGCACCATCCGCAATGGCTAACTCCCGATGCGGAAGGTAATTCTCTGTTTGGGGCGGTTGTGCGCGCCATCTTCGGAGCATTACAGGAAATGCCGAAGGGCGAACGTCTGCAGTCGCGCAACCTGGAGCTGATCATTCAACTGAGCCTGAGTACAGCGATCCACCATCCGCAATTACTGGACAAAATACACTGGGGAGAGGAGGAAGAGGAAGTCGTGATCTTACAGCACGTGTTCCGGCTAACGGTCAGCTTTGTATTTGACAGTCCGGTGAGCAGAGGAGTTAAACAGCTGCAACTGTTCATCGATCTGCTACATTATATTCTGGAAGCCGTCATGCGGCGCCACCCCAATAAAAAGGGGCTGCTACTCATCGACCTCATTCTTTTTGAAGACCCGGATATCGACTTTAGCGAGGGTTTCCGCCCGGAACTGGCCGATCAATTGATCAATGCCACCTTGAAGGTACTGGACTACCGTCCGGATCTGATAACCAATGAAGTGGCATTGCAACACATTATTGAAGGGGTGGCGGGAGCGCTGAAAACTTCCGGATACCGTCGGAAAGGACTGTTACCGGAATTGCTCCGTTTGATCCTGGAATGTTCTGCCGATAATCTCCAACTGATCATTCGCATCGAGGCGGATCGTCCGGATTTTCTGTTGGTGACCGCCTTGCAGCAACTGTTGATGGCTCTGAGTACCGATGTAAATGAATCCGGACAATGGCGGCCAGAGCTTAGTGGAGAGGATATCCTCAGTATTGTCACCACTGTTTTTGACGACTTCTTACAGTACCCGGAATGGGTGCTTCCCAAGGACGGTAGGCCAACATTCTTCAAAGAAGTTATTGCCGTATGTCTGGACAGCCTCCGGGCGCTGCCTCCCGAAGAACGACTCCATCCATCCATACTTTCCGATCTACTACGATTGGGCCTGCAAACTGCCGCTACCAGTCCGCATCTGCTGCATCGGCTGAAATGGGGTTCTAATGAAGAAGAGGCCGCTATTTTGCAACACGCATTACAACTGACCATTTCTTTTGTATTTGAACGAAGCAATACCAGAGGCGGACAACGACTGGAGCTATTTACCGATCTGGTCCATTTTGTACTGGAAATGCTGATGGCCCGCTATCCGGATAAAAAAGGCCTACTTTTGCTGGACCTGATCCTGTTCGAGGATCCCGATGTGGACTATAGTCGTGGCTTCGATCCCAACCTGTGCGATGACCTGTTCACTGCCGCCATCCGGGTATTGGATTACCGACCTGATCTGCTGACCGATAATCATGCATTCCAGCACATTATCGAAGGGGTAACCGGGGCCTTAAAAAACACCAGTTACCGCCGACCGGGCCTGTTGTCCGAGTTGATCCGCCTGATACTGGAGTGCACTGCTGAGAATATTCAATTGATCGTAAGCGATCCGGTAAACGGCAACCCCCGCTACTTGCTGGTAGTAGCCCTGCAGTCGTTACTTCGCCATTTAAGCCGTCATCCGGAGGAAGGTGAACAATGGCATCCGCATCTCAATACGGCGCAGATGCTCGACATTGTGGAAGAAGTACTGGATTATCTGGTGGTCCATTCCCACTTGCTTACTGACCAAATACATCAGGGTACGCTTTTTTCCGAAGCGGTGCTGGCCTTGTTTAACGCCCTGGCAAAACTACCAAGATCTTATCGGTTACAGCCCGCTCATTTAAGCTGGTTGCTACAAACTACCCTAAGATCGGTAGCTGAAAGCAGGCTCCTTTTAAGTAAGATCAAGTGGGGGCCCGACGAGGAAGAAGCCGTCATTCTGCAAAAAGCCCTGGATCTGGTTTTCGCCTATGCTTTTCCGGCCCAGAGCCCCGATCGGGGAGAAGCTCTGGAAACTTTGCTGGAATATGTACTGGAATTCATCCTACGTCATCATCAGGATAAAAAAGCGCTGTTGTTGCTTTATCTGATATTATTTGAAGATCCCCTGTTGGGCAGACGATCAATTCCAAAGGAACGGGAGGTAGAAGATCTGATCGAGGTAGCCCTGCAGCTACTGGAGGCCCATCCCGAACTGATTACTCAGGATGGCGTTTGGCAGAAGATCATCCAGGATACTTCGCGCGCATTGCGGGACTCCAGGTTGCCCATGCCGGAATTGCTACCTGAACTATTACGCCTTACGCTGCTCTATACTGCTGAAAATGCGGATCTTTTAACCAAAGTCTCTCCCAACAGCCGTCAATATGTATTAACCGTCGCCATGGAGCAGGTGCTCCGGGCTATTGCGGAAAAACCGAAAAGAGGTACCTGGAAACCGCAACTCAGCAGTCAACAAATACTGGATATACTGGAGTTATGCCTGGAAGTAATGATCCGAAACCCGTTGTGGGTTAAAAACAACATGCTCCAGATCGTATTGATCTCTATATTTGAGGCTTTACAAAGTGTTCCCGAAGAGCGCAAATGGCCCTATGCCACGATCCGCTTATTGATCGAAAATGGCCTCAAAGCGGTCAGTTTCCGAAAAAATCTGGTGATCGAGGTCGTCCACAAACAGGGACGCCGGCAGATTATTGCGTTGACCTATGCACTGGAAAATCTATTGGTCACCTTATACCAGGAAGATGAGGCCACGGAAGTAGCTACCTGGACGCTCACTCAGACCAATGTACTGGATGCCATCCTCGATAATTTCCTCCTCGGGCTGGTAGAAGGTCCCATCACCAAAGCAGCTATAAACGAAGCCCTGCAACCGGTGAAAGATGCCATTGCGGATCTGGCTAACAACACTGCTTTCAGCCTTGAAGATCTGCTGGAAGAACTAAAAAGATAATTAACCGACTTAAAAGCGAAGTCATGAAAATATATATCACCCTTCGTTATTGGGCTGTACTTCTTATCATTCTTTTTCTGACCGGTTGCAACCGGTCGCTTGTGCTGTGGAATCAGGCTACTGAGAATTTCAACCAGGCGACCAGCCTGGAAACCACCAATCGTTTTACCAGTCGGCTACAGGTAAGCGGTGCAGCAACACCACCGGCTGAGGCCGTTCCTGATGTAGATAAACTCTTCGGAATAGCACCGGAAAACACCGGGCAAACTGCGGAGGAGCTTTACAAAAAAGCGGATCAACAAATTACAGAGGCTCTGGATACCCCTTTGCCGTTGCAAAAAGAAGGCAAACTGGCTAACGCCCGTTTTCTTAAGGCCCTGGTCGCCTGGAAAACCGGTCAGGCCGAAGCAGCCAGAGCCAATGCAGCGCTGGCCCTGGAGGAATTTAAAAACCAGGAAGAACCTAGTCCACGGGATGAAGCCCTGGCCCGTGCCATTCCCGGTTTGGTAGCGCTGGATGAAGTATATGCAGCCACCCAGCCTATGATCCAGCAGCTGAAGGATAAAGCGGCGGATGCTCCCAATATGTCCGAAACTGATGCCAAAGCACTTTTCACGCAGGCCCGTGATCTGTATGATGATGTTATCAATACATCCAATCTGAATTCGCTGGCTGGGGCCAAAGCTGATTTTGAGGCAGCCATGATGAAAGCCGGAAACCAGAAAGAGGTCATCACCTATCTTCAACTGTGCGAAATGGCCGGGCTGAAAAACCAGTTCGATCTTTGGTCAGGTCTGGATAATTTTGCCAAACGTGCCGGTTTGAAAGCGGATAATCCCGATATTCGCAGCTGGCTGGATACGGAGGAAGAACGATATCTGGAAAACAAGGATCGGGCTTTAGATCAGCTAAAAGAAGTCGTTGAGGGGGGCACATCAAATCCGGCTTATCTGTATTGGGACCGAATACTTTGAATCTCCTAATATATCATTTGAAATTTCAATTCTGTTTATGTCAAGTAAGCTGCAACCTGTCTTTTGTCCGGTTTCGCAAGAAGATATCCGTACTGTATGTGATATGATGGAAGACTTTTATGCTATTGACCACTATCCCTTTGTGCCGGAACGCACCATGATCAACCTGTCTATTTTCGTCAATAATGAGAACCTGGGGCGATTATGGATGATCTTGCTGGCAGAAGAGATCGTTGGCTATGTGGTCCTTACTTTCGGATTTAGTTTCGAGTTTGGTGGGCGGGATGCCTTCCTGGATGAGCTGTATTTAAAGGAAGCACACCGCAACCAGGGAATCGGTACGCAAACATTGAAGTTTATAGCCAAGCAGGCCGGTATACTGGGCATTAAAGCTTTGCATCTGGAAGTAGAACATCACAACGAAAAGGGAAAAGCCATTTATGGCAAGAGTGGCTATAAGGCCCACAATCGGATACTGATGACCAGGATGGTAGAAGCGTAAAATAAAAAAGCCCCCCTTCTGTCTGCTTTGAAGGGAGGCCATCCCAAAAACCGATTTAAGTATACACTTGAAAACGGTTCTTGTGAATCACATACAATCCAATCGCCTTAATCTTATATATCTTACATAAGTCATTCGTATCCCAATGGGAAAAATGAATGCTCGATTTGTTTTGATGAAAATGGTAGTGAGAAGCCTCTAAATCGGTGGTGTGTAATGTAGATATGCTATTGTACGCAGGAGTTAGGAGAAGGTTTCGAAATCTAAAAAAAATATCTAAATATTATATTCAACTTTTTTAATTATCTCACAATGCGAAAAAGCATGTCGGAAACACCCTGCATTGCGCATGATGATGCGCCGGCAGGCCGATCTAAAAGCAACAGATTCAAAATTTTGGATGCAGATTATTCTAAGCTCTAAGCAAGTGAACGGACTAATCGAAAAACACCAAACACAATTGCGGCTTAATGATGGAGGGGAGATCAAAACGCAAAAATATCGTTTCGAAAAGCGTTCTTACAACAGCTACAAATATAGAGAATAAAACGTATTAGTCCATACCCTTTTTGGTGTATTTTAACCAACAAATAAAAGCCTTCCCCCTCTGCTTTCTCTCGAAAACAGAGGGAAGAGAGAGGCTCGCAAAAGCCCCCCAAAAGGCTAAATAACTACACCAATATCTAAACATTTTATCCGCGTCGATAATGGTTCTTTCCAAACTGGTATATCCACCACGACCACGGAAAAATTCTTTTTGCCTAAAAACATTATTGTTGCAAGAATCATACCAAAGAGGTTAATGGAAATAAAAAATCCCCTTATCCGGTGAGATAAGGGGATTTTCAGGTCTTATGAGCTGAGCTTTTAGCGGCCAGGCAGTTTGTCCTTTCCACCAAAGCTGATACCGATGGTCACTTCATGTGCCCCGGAATGATACTGTTGGGAATCCTGGAAAGATAGATCATAGGAATAGTAGATATCCAGACCTTCCAGTTTGGTACCCAGCAAGATGCCCATGATGCCCAGCGTTCGGTAAGATAAACCGGTGATCAGCTGATCATCCAGGAAACGGCCCTTCAGATTAAAATCCATCAAGACAGTCTCCGTCGAGTTACGGATCTGCCTGATGGCCACGGAAGGTTCTATTTTGGCATCCAGATCAAATATTTCAAATTCGTGTCCAAGAACGAATGTATAATACTGGAACACCGATGCGTCACTGCTACCCGCAACTCCATCCAGGCGGTTTTGCACCAGGTTGTTGAAGGTAAGTCCGGCAAAGGTCATACCTCCCTGAGATTCATAGGTCGTATAGATCCCCAGCGTAGCATCCAACGAACCCCGTCCGTTGGCATAATCACCCAGAATGGCATCTCCTCCCTGAATGGTAGCCGCAGCCATTGCTTCGTTAGACAAGCGTGCCTGCCGAAGTTCTGCCGCAAAACCAGTCGCTACTTTCCAGTTATCCTGCAGATTAAAGCGGAAACCAAAGTTGAGTTGAACACGGTTGTTGATCAGTTCAGCCGCCTGATCCGACATTACGTTCACTCCTACCCCAAATGCATTGCCTATCGGGCCGTTATACATGGCGGAATAGGTTTTCGGAGCATTTTCAAATCCGGTCCAGCTTACCCGGGCATTTAATTGTACCTGATGAATATTGTTAAATCCGGCATAGGCAGGATTCAATACAATGGGGTTCACCAGATAATGCTGAAAAATCGCTTCCTCCTGAGCAGAAAGTGCAGCAAAAGAGAAAAGACATATGACGAGCAGATAGAAATTTTTCATGGTAAATCGGTTGATAGTTTTGGGAAAATAATCACTAATTGGCTTCCAGGATCGTCAGTGAACCTTTAAGTATTACATCTTCACCGGTAGCGTTATCCCTGTACTCAAGTATCCAGTAGTAGGCGCCTTCAGGCAGGGCTTCGGCAGCAGCATCCTGGTCTTCACCTCTTCTACCTTTAAAGCATTCACCACCATTCTGCGTACAGTCGTAGTTCTGCTTTTGGTATACCAATTCCCCCCATCGATTGTAGATCTTTAGTAGGTTATCTGGATATTCGTCCGCACAGAAGATAATGAAAGATTCATTCAGACCATCACCATCGGGAGTGATCACCGTACGTGTTGAAAAACAAGGTTGGGTACGGTCATAAACAATACCACTACCCTCTACCGGGAAACATCCGAGTGCATCGGTTACTTCCACAATATATTCTCCCGGGCATAAGCCGGTTACCATATTCTCTCTTGAATTGTTGATATTGATCCAGCGGTAGCTATATGGTTCTTTACCTCCGGTCACCATGGCCCGCACGGAACCGTTACAATCGGATCCCAGTTCATTGGAAGCAGGTTCGGTTACTACCGTCACTTCCAGTGGTTTGGGCTGGCTGACATTAAAACTATTTACCGTCATACAGTTATTCCGGTCAGTAACCGTCACGGTATAGGAGCCAGCAGCAAGGAAGTCGATCTCATTGCCGAAATCATTGTTGCTCCAACGATAAATATAAGGAGGTGTACCACCCGTAGCGGCTACCACAATAGCACCGTCTCTCTCTCCTTCACAGGCAGCATCTTTAATATTGAGTGCTTCTACGCCCAGCGGATCCGGTGCCGGCAAAGTAACC
>JAGQXH010000138.1 GCA_020436695.1 Lewinella sp.
AAGGCGTACAGATAGGCATGGTTGAGTACGCCCAGTACGGCCGCTGTGTTTATCTTTACCCGATGCAGATATTCCATCGCCTGACCGCTAAAGGCAATGATCTGGCCGGCGCCGGCCTCCTGGTTGACAAGGGTATAGATCTCCGGTGAACTGCCCACCCGGCCGATCACCTCGGGGAGCACTTCCGTAGTGTAAGGAAGCACTCTTTTACTTTTGGCAACAGTTTCTCCGATCGCTTTTCTCTCTTCTTCCTTAAGTTCCTCTAAGGCCCCCCAAAATCCATGCCCGGTGATCAGGGAAGTATTGACGTTGTAGCGCTGGGAATAGCGATAGTCATGTGGATAATTGGCGTAGGTAAATAGTTCCAGCGGAAGGATACCGGCGTATTGATTGGGAATGCTGCGCATGGATTTTGCCCGGTAAACCGAATAATCATTATAACCGCTGGCACCATTATTCATCCAGAAGACCTTGCCCTGACTCAGCGGCGCCAGGCCGTTCATCACCCGGCGAGCTTCGGTCAGATCGATCTCAATGACCAGTTCCGGTTCATAGTCCGTCAATTCTTGCATAGCCCGGGTGACGTAAATGGGCAGCAGGTATTCGTAGCGGGCCCGTAGTTCCTGTTGTGAATACGCTCCGGAACCGTGCTCCAGATTAGGTAATACACTGTAAAAGGTATTGATGGCATCCCATTTAAAGAAACGAGCACCGGCATCGATGAGCTTTTTGCAGTCTTGGATGAACAGGTCGTAAAAGCCGGATACAAAATCAAAGGCCGGGTGATCCCATTGCGCACCGATGGGATTACCTTCCGAATCGCGGATCACCCACTCCGGATGAGCCTGGTAGCGATCGGTCGTTTTGTCGATCCCCATCGGAGAGAACCACAATCCCATTTTGATGCCGTGTTTATCCAATTCTTTTTTTATGGGTTCCAGCCCATTGGGTAGTCGTTCTTTGTGGGGCGTCCAATCGCCCTGGGCCTGTTCCCAGCCGTCGTCTAGTACAAATATATCGACGTTTAATTCTGCCGCCCGCTGGATCTCTTCGATGATCTTTTGCTCGGTCAGTACGCCCCGCAGATCGTGCCCCTGGCCGTTGAGTCGGCGCTGCATGCCCCAGGTATTGTAGTAAAATTCCGGCCGGCGGGAAGCCGGTTTCTCGCAGATCCATTTCCAAAGATAATCGTGTAACATTCTTTGGGTGCTGACTGTGGAAGTATCCCGGCTAAAAGCAGTTGCTGTCCAGACCGAACTATAAGGGTGGGCGTCATCGATGAGTTCTCCTTCCAGATAGGCACCGCGAAGCGCTCTGATCCCGACCCGAACGCCCTGCCTTTGTGCTTCCTGAGCGATCCCAAGAAAGTGAAAATCGCCCGGGGCAATGGGAAAGTTGAAAACGCCTTTGGTTCCCTGGGCGGCATCACGGATAATTCCGCCTTCTACGATTCCTTCCTGCTTGAAAAGGCCACGCAGATCATCCTGCGAAGCATGTTCGTAGGTAGACACCCACTGCAATTCCCCGGATCGTAAGACATTGATTGGGCCTTTCGACAGGAGCATGGAATCGGCAGGCAGCGGTTGTTCTGTCACTCGGGGGTGATACATATGGTTCATAGCCAGGTTGTGATCGTTGAATTGCCCGCCGGGAAAACGATCATCGTAGGTGCTGCCGGCATCCATGTCGATCAATTCCGAGGCCCAGGAAGCGATCCTGATCTCGGTAGCGACCGGTGCAGATGTCGTTGCAATATCGTATTGCGGGAAAATGAAATGGATCTGTTTTGCCCACTTACTTAATGGAAATGATCTGCCGGCTTCGGCCTGGATCTCCAGTCGTTCCCGCATTAGGGTAGTTCCGGGAAAGATCTGTTGGTATAATTTCAGCTGTAAGCCTTTCACCGGGTTTCGATTGCCGGAAATGGAAATAATCACCTCCGTACCACCGTTGCCCATATTTCTTGTGGTATACCCTTCGTATCTCCACAACGGTTGCAGCGCGGTAACCAACACTTTGTCCAGAAGGAATTCAAAGAGCGGGCTTTCGGTATTTTGGCTGAGTACGTTTTTGCCATCGCTATCGAGGATGGCCTGCACCCGAAGCGATCCGCTTCCTTTGTTGGGGATCAGTATCTGCTTCTGGAATACGTCATTTTCCAGATAGAAGATCTGATCCGCATAGCGCACCTGACTGTAGGCTTGACTAATATGCAGGATCAACAGAATGGGCAATAATTTCCAATAAGGCATAAACTGTATTTGGTATTAAACTATAGCAGATCTGCAATTAAATGCTCTGGCAAGTAAATTAACTGAGTACCCGGCAAAAAACTGAGTAATTAAGGGAAAAGATTTGCACTAACGATGCGACATAAAGTAAAACACTAGATCAGGACTGATACAGGTGTCATTCCAATCAGGCACAACTCCAATCACAACTATTTGTAAACCAAATGATTATCAGACATTTTCCAACTGTAAAACATTAGCAACATGAAGTAAAGCATTGCCAGCCATTTGCCCCTAGCTTTGAGTCATCAAAACGATTTTTCACAACCTCTAGTACTGATTTACAACAATCGCAAGATGACTCACTCAACCAAAACCCATGTTATTCAGGTACAGGATCACCCGGTCAGTATCACTGAATTCCCCCCCCAACACAGCAACCAGTGCAGCGTATTGATCAATTCTGCAACTGGTATCCGTCAACAATTCTATCAGGCCTTTGCGCACTATCTGACGGATCGCGGCTATACCGTTTTTACGTACGACTACCGCAGCATCGGCCAATCCAAACTACAGCCACTGGAAAATTACGACGTGTCTTTTACCAACTGGGGGCAGGAAGATTATCCGGCCGTTGCCCGCTTGATGATGCGACTGCATCCGGAGAAAAAGCGCTTCCTGATCGGTCACAGCATTGGTGGTAACTGTATTGGGCTCAGTGAAGTGACCAATAGTTTCGACGGCATCATCACTGTGGGATCGCACCATGGCTACCTGGGGCATTATCCCCTGCATTTACAGCCTTATGTTTATTTCAAGTTTGCCATCCTGATGCCGCTACTCAGTAAATGGTACGGCTACACACCAAACAAAGCCAAACGTATGGGGGATAATCTTCCCAAAAAAGTCGCCCGGGAATGGGCATTGACCTGCCGTCGCCGGGAATCACTGACCAGCATTCTACGGCCGGAAGAAAACTTTTACCATCGTATAGCCCAACCGATGCTCATGATCAGTATCGAGGATGATCTCATTGCCCCGAAAAAAGGAGTGGAAGCTCTGCGAAAAGTATATTACAACGCCCGGGTAACCCGGCGGCACATCCGACTCCGGGAAGTGGCTGCCCGCAAGATCGGTCACGTCAATCTCTTTCGCAGATCATTCGAACCGCAATGGTCCATTTTTACCGACTGGATGGATAGTATCCGCGAGCAGGTTGCTCTGAACGGACGGGCACCGCTTTCCTATCATTACCATCAGCAGTTGTACGATTATTTGGGCCTCTAAACCTAGGATCAGGTAGAAGTGGCAGTGCGCCCGCTCTTTACCGATACCTAGCTATCACCAATAAAATGAATCTGAGATTCAGGGCATTACCGAATACCTTTTCCTGCTGTATGTCCTCAGGTAGCTATCCTCCGAAATAATCAAGACATAATTTTTTCAACTATCCGGATAGTACACTGAGGTTTTCACCTCCGGGGCACTGCATGTATCCTGAGCCGAAAAGACGGCCGGGATATGCCCCAGAGGTTTTTTTAATCCAGTCGATAATCAGCAGTCGATAGTCAGGTAATAAAAATTGCCGACCGCCGACTAAATTACTTAACCACATTCATATCAACCTCAATGAAACTATTTAAATTTCACCTCATCACCTCCCTGATCTTTACTGCATTACTGGCTTACAGTTGTCAAAAAAGTCCGGGTGCGAAACCCGGTCCCGGCGGTGTACCCAGCGAACAAAGCATTCGGAAAACCGTCGATCAGCGTTTCCCTTTCACCCCTAATCAGCCGTTTTCGGCCACTTACATCTGTGGGCGTCGAAATTCCAATCTGATCTGGCATTTTCGTTTCGGTACCAACCAAAATATGCAGGTACTGTTTACGACCGATACGTATGATGATTATGCCTTCAACGGCAGCTATACTTATCAAAACGACCAGTTGCGACTGATGATGCCGGGAGGCCCGACCATGCCGTTCCCACAGGGCTTGGATGAGGTCAGTCGGGTGATCATGCCGCAGTTTGGCCTCATTGGCGGTTTTTCTACCGATAATATGATCTGCATCTGTGAGGGGCACGATATGAACGTACAGGCTCCACCGGTGCAGATCGCTCACTACGATTGTCCGGAGATCAATATTCAGGCGGCTACCTACGAGGACAATGCTGTTGAATTCGTCCTGCAAAGTCTACCTTTTAACCAGACCGTCAATGGTTCCATTTTCCGGCATCAGGATACCTATATTTCCGGCAAGACCAATCCGAATATTCGCCGTGGCTATGGGATCTACCGGCAGGATGGAGATCAGTTCTGGGCCACTTTCAGTCTGTTTAAGGATTTCGTCGATTTTGCCGGCAATCAGCTTCCCTTTGCCATCCAAACTTCCCTCCCATTCGATGATTTCAACCTGTTGAGCGGGCGATTTGGGGCGAATGACCGGGAAGTGTCGATTGATCAGTTGAGTCCGGAGACTGGGCCGTGTCGGTTGGAATAAGCCACCGGGGCAGAAATGACCGGTTCTAAAAAAGAAAAGAGCTGATGTCGAAATTTCAATAGCAATGGCAATCTCAATATCAATTTCAATAGCAAGAGTCTGCACAAAATCCACTGTCCGGATAGCATTGCAGCCATTTGTTGGCCATTGCCATTGCTATTGCTATTGCTATTGCCATTGATATTTTTTGCCTTCATCACTCAGAACTAATCAACTCTGCCCCATCAACCGTCAACCATCAAAAATCTGTACCTTGGCGATCTCATCCAATTCAATACTGCCAAATATGGATTCTTTAAAGATCGCAGTAGCCCAATTTCAACCTAAAGACGGAGACAAAGGCTACAATCTCTCTGTGATAGAACACCTTACCGCCAAAGCCAAAGACCGGGGTGCGGAAGTGATCAGTTTTCACGAAATGTGCATTACCGCCTATACCTTCACCAAGGACTTAAGTCAGGCTGAAATGCTGGAACTGGCCGAGCCGGTACCCACCGGACCAAGTGTACAGGAACTGATCCGCCTGAGCCGGAAGTATGATCTTCCTATTCTGGCCGGACTGGTGGAAAAAGAGGGCGAACAGATCTACAACACCTATATCTGCGTAGATCAAAATGGTTTGGTGGCCCGTTATCGCAAACTCCACCCCTTCATCAGTCAATACATGAGTGCCGGACAGGAATACGTTGTCTTTGACCTCAAGGGCTGGAAATGCGGCATCTTGATCTGTTACGATAATAATGTGATCGAGAATGTAAGAGCTACCACCCTGCTGGGTGCCGAGATCATTTTTGCCCCGCACGTTACCTGCTGTACGCCTTCGGCCATGCCCGGCCGGGGATACGTAGCCGATAGTTTCTGGCAAAACCGGGAAACCGATCCGGCAGCTCTGCGGCTGGAATTCGACGGCCCCAAAGGAAGACGCTGGCTGTTGCGCTGGCTCCCGGCCCGGGCCTATGACAATGGCGTATACTACATCTACACCAACCCCATCGGCTACGACGGCGAACACCTGAAGAACGGCAATTCGCTGATCCTCGATCCTTACGGGGAAATACTAACGGAAGTGCGCTCCTTCAATGACGATATTACCTTAGCTACCCTTACCCGCGATAAATTAACCCTGGCCGGAGGTTATCGCTACCGCAACGCGCGCCGGCCGGAGCTATATGCGAAAATCCTTGGATCAGAACATCAGTCAGCATTCAGACCGGTCTGGATGAAAACGGAGTAAGCCCTACTCCGGTTCCAAAGTAGGTTATCATCAGCGTCCGTTTCCAGCAAGACATCTTGAATTTATTGGCCCCCTGCTTTGGGTAAGTATGACCAGTATTTCAAAACAATTCCTATTTTTAAACGGCTCTATTAGTACTGGAAATACAAACTCCAATATGCAACCACTTAAACAAGTACAGTTCTTAAAGTGGCCGGAAGGTTACCCCCTCCTAATCGCAGGAACGATATTAATTCTATCGCTTTTTGCTTGCCAATCCGGAAATGAGTATCCGGCTTCGCTACCGGCTGACGAAAAGGAATACCTCTTTTACCCCCAGATCGATGGGGATTGGTGGCAGATCGCCGGTAACCCCGACCTCGGAGCATATACTTCCGACCGACAGCAGCCGGTAGATTTCGGTGTGTGGCAGGCAGCCGACGGTACCTGGCAATTATGGAGCTGCATCCGGCATACCAAGTGCGGCGGCAATACCCGTTTGTTCTACGGCTGGGAAGGGGCCTCGCTGACCGATCCCAATTGGAAACCGATGGGCATTATGATGGAAGGTGACACCACACTGGGCGAACGACAGGGAGGCATGCAGGCCCCACACGTGATCGTCAAGGACAGTATCTACCACATGCTCTACGGAAGTTGGGATAACATCTGCCTGGCTACCAGTGCTGATGGGAAGAATTTCCGGAAAGTCATTCAGGATCACGGCGGAACTTCCATGTTCCGTGGGCCAATGGAAAACACCCGGGATGCGATGACCTTGCAGATCGGCGATCTGTATTACACCTATTATGTTGGGCACAATCGCGACAGTTCCAATGCCAATCTGAAAGCCGGTATTTTTTGCCGGACCTCTCCCGATCTGATGACGTGGAGTGAACCGGTGCTGGTCTCCGGTGGTGGTTCGGTGGCCGATTTTGACACCTGGGGCGGCGGTGATGCCGAATGTCCTTTTGTTGTAAAACTGGAGGATCAGTATGTACTTTTCCGCAATCAGATCTATGGGCAAAATCAGATCAATACGCAATACTGTTCAACTGATCCGCTGGATTTTGGGGTAAATAATGACGATAAGATCGCAGGCATGTTGGAAGTGGCTGCACCGGAGATCATTCTGCATGAAGGCCAATATTACATAGCTGCACTTTTGCCCGGCCTGAACGGCATCCGCATGGCCAGGCTGAAATTTGTGAAGGTGCTCAAAAACCAGAAAGATCAGTCCCGGCTGGCCGGCATATTCGGCGATATACCGGCCTGGAATCTCATTGGTCCTTTCCCTAATGAAGACGGCAAGGGTTATGAAACCACTTTTCCACCGGAAGTGGCTATCGACCTGCAGGCGCATTATCCGGGCCTGTTCTATCAGCAGCTGAGCTGGAAAAAGTACGAACCGAAATTTCACAGTCTGATCGATCTGGATCAGGAATTTCCCGGCATCCGGGACGGGGTTGCCTATGCTTATGTCCGCGTCTGGTCACCCGATGACCGGGCTACCCAACTACTATTTGCCGACGATGATGCGGTCCGGGTCTGGCTCAATGAAGAACTGGTCCACTATCATCATATCCCCAAAGGGCAATACCCACGCAGTGATTTCTGCGATGTGCAACTGCGCTCCGGTTGGAATGATCTGCTCATTAAAATGAGTGATCCCAAAATGGCCTGGCGTTACTATTTCCGTTTCCGGGATCCTGCCAGCGAGTTGAAATACGCGCTGTAAAGAAGTATTGGTAGAACAAAAACACCCACTCATCGAATCGGTAGAAAAAAGCGGGTAGGTGGCTGAACTAATCCAATTCACACAACATATTATTCTCTACATCATCAGATCGCAGGAAATGATCTTGCCATCTATAACCCGACAACTGTAAAAGAACCTTATGGAAAACTTCAAGCTGGAAAACTATCTAAAACGCATCGGCTTTAACGGGCAGGCCGAACCCAACCTGGCTACTCTGAGCACTATCCAAAACCTACACACCCGGGCTATTCCTTTCGAGAATCTGAACCCTTTCAGCGGCATACAAGTCAACCTGGCCCCGGAAGCCATCCAGGAAAAACTGGTGGATTCGGCGAGAGGCGGGTACTGTTTCGAACAAAATCAACTGCTGCAATTCGCCTTGCAAAAGATCGGCTATCAGGTATCCGGACTGGCGGCCAGAGTGATCGTCGGCCAGCCCCTCGATGCACATTCTCCTTACACACATATGATGCTGCGGGTAGAGATAGACGGTCATACCTATATTGCCGATGTAGGCTTCGGCAGTATGAGCCTGACCGCTCCGCTTTTGCTGGAACCGGATCTGGTGCAGATCACGCCCCACGGTCCTTACCGCATCGTTCGGACCGGTTCGTTCTATCGGGTAGAGTCTTCCGTGGCCGGCAACTGGCAGGCCCTCTATAAATTCGATCTGGAACATCACCAATCGGCGGATTATGAAATGATGAACTGGTTTACTTCCTGCCATCCTGCCTCCAAATTCACCAATACGCTGATCGCAGCCCGGACTTTTGCCGGAGGTCGTTATACCCTCCGTAACTTCGAATTCAATACCCACTACGTCGATCGTCCTTCGGTTAAGAACGAACTGGAGACTCCCGCAGACGTCAGTAGAGTGTTACAGGATATTTTCTTATTGGATCTCACTGGTTTGGAAAAACTAGAGGAACGGATTGAGATCTTGTTTGAGGAAAAGGTAGGCTAGATATAAATAACCACATCTTTTTTATCCTTATGCCACAGCAATAATCTTTACGGAAGGGTCAGTTAAAGTGCGGAATGAGCCGGCAGTTTTGGTCGTTTCATTCGAACGCCCATCTTTTCATTCCGCAAATATTATTTTTTCCGAAAGAAATGTATCTTTCGCGAATGAACACACTAGTAAATTCTCCCTACTGGCCCTTCGCCGTTTTATTATTCGGAATCATTACTGTTATCCTGATGATCTCCACTTTTCGACTACATCCATTTGTAGCGCTGATGCTATCTGCCATCGTTGTTGGTTTGATCTCGGCTAACATTCCCGGCCCCGAAGGAATGGCCAAGATCGTGCGCGCAGTAGAGCAGCCCATGGTCGAATTCGGCAATGTAGCCGGTAAGATCGCCTGGGTCATCGCCCTGGCCGCCATCATCGGCACGGCCATGATGGAAAGTGGCGCGGCCCAGCGCATTGTCAACTGGCTGATTAACTTGCTGGGCGAAAGCCGTGCTGCACTGGCACTGCTCATTAGTGGCTTTATTTTGTCTATTCCCGTGTTCTTCGACACGGTTTTCTTTTTGTTGATCCCCCTGGCCATTACGCTGGCCCAGAAGACCGGCAAAAATTATATTCTGTATGTGCTGGCCATCGGTGGCGGTGCTGCCATTACACATAGCATCGTGCCGCCCACCCCGGGCCCCCTGATCATGGCCGATACCCTGCATATCGATCTGGGGCTAACCATTCTGGGCGGTCTGGCAGCTGGTTTACTTCCGGCCATTGCTGCTTTGATCGCCAGTAAACGCATGAACGCCCAACTGGAAATACCGCTCCGGGTAGGCATTCCGGATTCGGACAAACCTACCGTTATTCCCGGTCTGGCGGTTTCCCTGATGCCGGTGGTTATTCCCATCCTCCTCATCAGTATTGCTTCCATTACCGATGTGATGAATGGCGAAGCCGGCTTACCTCCGTTCATCGCCTTCTGGGGAAACAAAAATATTGCCATGGCGCTGGGTACGGTGGTAGCATTGGTGTTATGGGCCCGGAACAAAAAACTCAACGCCAATCAACTGTGGAAAGAGGCCGCCAAACCGCTGGAGATCGCCGGTATTATCATCCTGATCACCAGTGCGGGCGGCGCTTTCGGTGCCATGATCAAGCACAGTGGTATTGGTGAAGCGATCGAACTGGCTACCCAGAATTTTCACATCAATTACATCCTGCTGGCCTGGTTGATCTCTGCGGCGATGAAAACGGCTCAGGGGTCCAGTACGGTAGCCATGATCACGACGAGCGCCATCATGCTCGCTATTCTGACCTCAGGTGCCGATCTGGAAACACGTGATGTAATGACGGTGATCTCGGAGAATTTGCCATACCACCCCTTATACCTACTGCTATCTATCGGCTTCGGCGGTCTGTTCCTTTCGTGGATGAATGACAGTGGCTTCTGGGTCGTATCCCGCATGAGCGGCCTTACCGAACAGGAAGCGCTCAAGACCTGGACGGTGCTCCTGGCGATCATTTCAGTGGTAGGATTGATCCAGTTGATCGTATTGTCTTATATACTTCCGTTTAATTGAGCAATTGGGGAGAGAGATGTAAGAGCGTTGAAGAAGCTGAAAGCGTTTTGGGACCAGATCAAAGACTGTTCGATAATGTGTATCATTGCCGATCTGAATCACGAGCAATAGTCTGACCAATAGCCAATTGCTAAATACACAAACACCTGAACACAAGCTATTCAAACGTCAGCCAACACCTAAAAATGGAGCAATGATCATCATAACATCACAGTATTACAGCATTATAGCATCGTAAAATCAGTATTGCAAAACGAAAAACCATGCGAATCATCATTTTTGGCGGCGCCGGATTTCTCGGTAAGAAGCTGGCCTTACAGCTATTAAAGAAGGGAGAACTGAGTGCAGGAGGCCGGGAATCCCAACCAATCTCGCAACTTGTCGTTTTTGATCGCACACTTGCAGAAGGGCTACCTGATGATTCGCGGTTAAAGATAATGGCCGGAGACATTTGCGATGAGATCGCCATCCGGGCGCTGCTGACCCAGCCAGTGGATGTTATCTTTCACCTGGCGGCCGTTGTGAGTGGAGAAGCGGAAAAGAATTTCGAGCTGGGCATGAACGTCAATCTTCACGCCAGTATGCAGCTCCTGGAACTTTGCCGCGAACTGGATCAACATCCGGTAATCGTCTTTGCCAGCAGCTGCGCTATCTTCGGCGGCGAACTGAGTGAAACCATCCGCGACGATACTGCTCCTACTCCACAAAGTTCCTACGGCACACAAAAAGCAATTGTCGATCTGCTGTTGAACGACTACAGTCGCCGGGGTTTTATCGATGGTCGGGCGCTTCGTTTACCAACCATCGTTGTGCGGCCGGGAAAACCCAATGCGGCCACTTCCTCCTTTGCCAGTTCCATTATCCGGGAGCCATTACAGGGGCAGCGAACCTCCTGCCCGGTTTCCGGCGATACGAAAGTCTGGCTGCTGTCGCCCCGGCGGGTGACCGATAATTTCATCCATGCCGCAGAGCTGCCGGCCAAAAAACTGGGCCGGAATCGCAATATCAATCTCCCGGGCATTACCGTTACCGTCAACGAAATGATCGACAGTCTGAAGGAAGTTGCCGGTGCCGACAAGGCCGAGCTGATCGATTGGGAACCGGATGCGTTCATCCAAAGCATTGTACTGACCTGGCCTCCACAGTTCGTCACTGAAAGAGCGCTCGATCTCGGTTTTCAGAGAGATGGTGCGGTACGGGAGATCATTGAATCATTCATCAAAGACGAATTAGCATGAACCGGAGAATTGCACTGGTCACCGGAGGTGGATCAGGTATCGGCCAAAGTGCTGCCCTGGCCTTGGTAAAAGAAGGATTTCAGGTGGCGATCACTGGCCGTAGACTGGAAACGCTGGAACACACGCTTACCAAAGCCGGCGACCTGGCCGAAAATATCCTGCCCGTCGTTGCCGATGTCACTAAACCGGATTCTGTTCGCGAACTCTTTGCACAGATCAGAGACCAATACGGTCGCCTGGACTTGCTGTTCAATAATGCCGGCATCAATATTCCCGCTATCCCACTGGAAGAGGTCAGCTTTGAGCAATTGACCTCAGTGTTGGACACCAATCTCCTGGGCCCGTTCCTTTGCACGCAGGAGGCGATCAGGATCATGAAAATACAGGAACCCATGGGTGGCAGGATAATCAACAACGGTTCTATTTCCGCTACTACTCCGCGACCAAATTCAGCCCCATATACCGCCACTAAACACGCCATCAATGGTCTGACTAAATCGACGGCGCTGGACGGGCGAAAATACAATATTGCCTGCGGACAGATCGATATCGGCAATGCCTCCACCGATATGACTGGAAAGATGAGTAGCGGAGTACTGCAAGCCGACGGGAGTATCGCGACGGAACCGACCATGAACGTGGATTACGTAGCACAGGCAGTCGTTTACATGGCTAATCTCCCATTGGATACCAATGTATTGTTCATGACGGTCATGGCCACTCAAATGCCCTTCGCAGGCCGCGGCTGATCTTTGATGATACTACGATCTTATGATACTGCAATACTACGATGTTCTGATCTCATGGTGTATTTAGACCTTCTTTAAGTACTATCGATGACTGCATCACAGCATTATCAACATCATAGTATCACAACATCAACAAACCTCCGATATGAAACGAAGAACCAAACTTTTCCTCCATCTGATGATCCTCGCGATTATCGGTTTCTCAAGCTGTAAACAAGAACCGTCGCCTCCATTGAATCCACACGAGGCACTGGCCAGTTTCTCTGTGGCTCCCGGTTTAAAGATGGAACTGGTAGCCGCCGAACCGCTGGTACAGGATCCGGTAGCCATTACTTTTGATGAAGCCGGACGGCTGTGGGTAGTCGAGATGTTGGGATTTATGCCAGATATCGACGGTACCGGAGAGGAGGATCCCGTAGGCCGTATTTCCGTATTGACGGATGTCGACCAGGATGGTATGATGGACAGTAGCGTCGTTTTCCTCGATAGTCTGGTGTTGCCCCGGGCTATTGCCGTGGTGAAGGGAGGGGCGCTGGTTTCCGAAAATATTCCGCTTTGGTACGTGGAGGATACGGATGGCGATCTGAAAGCAGACCGCAAGACCCTGATCGATCCGAAGTACGGTGGTCGCGGCCTGCCCGAACATTCCGCCAATGGGCTCTGGCGAGGCATGGACAACTGGTATTACAATGCCAAATCCAGTTATCGTTTCCGGCTGATAGATGGCAAATGGGAACGGGAAGAAACCGAATTCCGGGGGCAATGGGGCATCTGCCACGATGATGCCGGCCGCCTGCACTACAATTATAACTGGTCGCAATTACATGGCGATCTGGTGCCGCCAAACTATCTCAGTCGCAACCCACATCATACACCCACCAGCGGGATTGATCACGGTCTAACGCTAGACCGGCGCATCTACCCCATCCGCAGCAATACGGCGGTTAATCGCGGTTATGTGCCCGGTACGCTGGACGAGCAGGATCGACTCATTGAATTCGCTTCCGCCTGTGCCCCTTTCATCTACCGTGGTGATGACCTACCCGAGGAATTCTATGGGAACGCCTTCGTCTGCGAGCCGACCGGCAATCTGGTAAAACGCAACATTGTACAGGAAAGCGGCTACATGTTGAGTGCCCACTCCGCCTATAAGGATTTTGAAGTATTGGCCTCCACCGATGAGCGTTTCCGCCCTATTTCTCTGGCTTCCGGACCGGACGGCGCACTCTACATTGTAGATATGTACCGCGGCATCATTCAGCACGGGCCCTATATGACGCCCTATCTGCGGGAAGTGACCCTGGCGCGAAAACTGGATAAACCCATCAACATGGGGCGGATCTGGCGGTTGACGGTGGATGGGAAACGGTCAACGGCAAACAGTGGACGGGGAGATTTGGCTGATGCTTCCACCGAAACGCTTTTAGAAACCCTGTCACATCCAAACGGCTGGCACCGGGATATGGCGCAGCGATTGTTAGTAGAAAAGGGAGACCCAGGTATCATGCCGGCACTGAAGACCATGGCGATGGAGGATGAAAATCCTTTGGGCAGGTTGCACGCCTTATGGACTTTATCCGGCCTGAGCAATACCGATGCTGAAGTGTACTTCAGTGCACTGAATGATGAACACCCTTACGTAAAAACCTCAGCGATAAGATTACTGGAGGAACTGGCAAATACCCAGCCGGAGATCATAGATCGTCTGAGTAATGAACTCGCCGACACCTGGCAGGAAGCCTCCCCCATGGTGCAACTGCAAACCAG
>JAGQXH010000139.1 GCA_020436695.1 Lewinella sp.
GTATGGAAGAAATTCTGGCGGAGCATCATAAATTGATGAACACCGCCGGTTTAAGTGCTTCCCAGATTGATGCTCTTGTGGAGCCTATGCCGGTTTTTACGTCTTTCAGTTACAATATTCACGGTAATGAAGCTTCTTCCACAGAAGCGGCCATGCAGGTTGCTTATCGTCTGGCTGCCGGTAGGGATGAGGAAATTGCCGATGTACTGAATGAGTCGGTAGTGATCATGTACATCTGTATCAATCCGGACGGAAGAGACCGTTACGTGTACTGGTACAATGGCATGGCCCGCAGCCAGGTGGGATTGGAACCCCGCGATCTCGAACATTATGCTCCCTGGCCCATCGGACGGACCAACCATTACTGGTTTGACCTCAACCGCGACTGGGTGTGGGGCGTACATCCCGAATCGAGAGGACAGGTGGAAGTATACCGCAAATGGATGCCCCAGGTACATGTGGATTACCACGAGCAAGGCTACAACAACAATTATTTTACGACCCCGGGAACCACTCCCCGCAACCTGCTGCTGCCGGATGATTATGAGCCCTTTGCCGATTATTTCGGACGGGCCAACATCGAGCAGTTCAATAAATATCATCTCAGCTATTTCACGCGGGATGCTTTCGATTTCTTTTATCCGGGCTATGGCTCTAGTTATCCCAGCGTCATGGGAGCGATCGGAATGCTGACGGAACAGGGCGGTATCGGAGCCGGGCGGGCGGTAGAAACCGAGGACGGATATGTGCTGCTGCTCCGCCAGCGGGTCTTTGATCACTATATAACTTCTCTGGCTACCGTCAAGGCCTCTGCTGCCCGGCGTACGGAGCTTTTGAAATACAGTGCTGCTGCCTGGAACTCAGCCAATTCCAAATCAAAGATCAAGACCTACATCCTGCCGGCGGATCAGGGCGGATATCTTACCGATGTGCTGGGTATTTTTCAACGCCAGGGGATCGAGGTAAAAAAGGCTACGGCAGCTTTCGGGCTCAACGCCATGAGCTATCGCTCCGGCAAAATGGAAAGAAAAAGTTTTAAGGCCGGAGATTATATCATCTCGACCGACCAGCCGGAACACCTGCTGGTACACGCGATCATGGAGCCGGCCCTGGAAATTGAAGATTCGGTGATGTATGACATGGCCACCTGGTCGGCACCACTTGCCTATAACCTGGAAGTTTATGCCGCCGAAATGCCTACAACCGTAACGGCTGAAATGCTGGAAGAACTCCCAAAAGAAATGGGTAAGGTCACTAATGCCGTTGCCCAATATGCTTATGTGATCGATTGGTCGCAACGGAATGCGCCGCAGGCACTGGCAGCACTTTGGAAATTAGATTACCGGGTAAGATCTGCAACCGAAGGCTTCACGGATGACGCCGGAAGATCTTACCCTCCCGGCAGTCTGGTGATCCTGAGAGGACGAAATCTGGAAAAGGACAATAGCGAATTTGTGCTGGACATCAACACCATTGCAGCTGATTATCAGGTAAATATTGAAGGCTACAATACCGGCCGGATGAAAAGCGGCTACGATCTGGCCAGCTCGCGGAATCGCCCGGTGAAGCAGCCCAAGGTAGCCATGCTGGTGGAGCCACCGTTTGATACTTATACGGCCGGACAGATCTATTTTCTCTTCGATTGGGAAACCAAATTGCCGGTGGAGCGTATAAGAGCATCAGTTCTACAGCAAACAGCTTTACCGAAATTCGGTCAACGATACGGCCTGGCTGACCTCAATGATTACAACGTCCTCATTCTGCCCGGAGGCGGTTCCGGCTTAAAGGAAGTATTCGGGAAGGAAGAGATCAACCAACTAAAATCCTGGATCAGAAGCGGAGGAGTATTGGTAGCCTCGGAAAGTGCCGTGGATTTTTTCACCGCCAAAGCTTCTAAAATAACCGAAGTCGAAATGCTGACGTCTCCAAAGGACAGCAGCGAGAAGGCGCGTTATTTACCTTATGATCAAAGAGAAGACTACAATGGGAAAAAGCGCATACCGGGCTCGGCATTGCGCGGCCATCTCGATGTTAGTAATCCTTTGGCTTTCGGCCTGAAGCCGGAATTGTACACCTTGAAGTTCGGCAATAGTGCGATTAAACCCGTAAATGGTTTGCAAACGGTGGGTTATTATGACCACAATGCGGAGAACCTGCTGGCTGCCGGTTACGCTTCCGGAGATAATTTGAAACAGGAAATACCTTTGCAGCCGTTCAGCCCATGGGGGCCGGTAAGATCGTTTTCCTGCTCGATAATACCCAGTACCGGATGTTTTGGAGGGGGCCTTCGCGGATGATGCAGAATGCGGTGATGTTGTTGCCGGGGTTTTGATGTGATCTGGTGTTGAGGTGTTTAGGTTTGGAGGTGCTCAAGTTTTGATGTGCTTAAGTTCGAGTAAGCCTGCGAATACCTCAAAACTCCAAAACATCAACACTCCAACACCTCAACACCTCCAAAAAAACATACTAGAGAAAACATATAAATTAATACTTCCGTAGATGAACATACAAAAAACTGCTTTTCTGCTCTCTGAAATGCAAAACGACTATTTGCATTCGGACGGTGCCTACGGCCGGGCTGACATCAGATTACCCAATAACCGCGCGGTGATCGAGCAACTGATCAAGGTAGCCAATGCGTTTAGAGAATGTGGTGCTAAGATCATTTCGCTGAATTTCACTCTGATCTGCGACAATAATAACAACCCGTTGATCTCGGAGGATCTGAAACAGGATTGCCCTTTTCTTACCCGGGGGGATTTTCAGACAGGACGGTGGGGGCATCAGTTGATCGAAGAACTTGCTCCGGCGGATTATATCATTAACAAGATCGCTGATTCTGCCTTTCACCTGACGCATCTGGAATGGCTGCTGCGCCAAATTGGTATCGATACGTTGGTTATGGGCGGCCTGATGACGAATGAAAGCCTGGCCAGCACGTTGAGGGATGCTCAAAGTCGTGGATTTAAAACCATTTTATTGCAGGATGGTTGCGGTTCCTATTCGGTAAGTTCGCACGAAGCGGCGCTGCGAGCCCTGTCTTTCATTACGGAGGTAACTACTTGTGTGGGAATGAGTGAACGGATCATGCAGGTGAGCTACTGATCGTCGGTAAAATCGAAGCTGGTACCAAGGCTGCTAATTCGCGGTACTGACGGTTTATACGGAAACTATTTTTTGCTTTGCATAAGCAGTTTCCGAATAGGCTATTAGTGAACTGTAAGGGACTTATTCCTCGCGTTTTCCACCCCTTATCAACATTACTTTAACAACCGGCTGTGGATAAATAAATACTTCGTCTACGGTCCTTTTTTCTATTTTTGCAGGCTATGAGATTGCAGCGCCTGGAAATAAAAGGGTTTAAAAGTTTTGCCAATGAGACCGTCATCAACTTCGATGCAGACGTTATTGGCATAGTTGGCCCTAATGGCTCGGGTAAGTCCAATATCGTGGACGCTATCCGGTGGGTATTGGGAGAGCAGAAGAGCCGCGAATTGCGCCTGGATCAGATGTCCAGCGTTATTTTTAACGGCACTAAGAAAAGAAAACCTTCCGGGATCGCTTCGGTTTCCCTGACCTTCGAGAATACCAAGAACCTCCTGCCGGTTGAATACCAAACCGTCACCATTACCCGCATACTATATCGAAGCGGTGAGAGTGAATACCGGCTCAACGGGGTTATCTGCCGCCTGAAAGATATTACTTCCCTTTTTCTGGATACGGGTATCGGTTCCAATTCCTACGCCATCATTGCCCTGGGTATGGTGGATGATATTCTGGCCGATAAAGACAACAGCCGGCGGAAGATGTTCGAACAGGCTGCCGGTGTTTCCAAATATAAGATCCGTAAAAAAGAGACCCTCAATAAGCTCAAGAGCACGACGGAGGATCTGGATCGGGTGGAGGATCTGCTCTATGAGATTGAGCAGAATCTGAAAACGCTGGAAAAACAGGCCAAACGGGCCCGGAAATTCTTTGAACTCAAGGCCGAATACAAACAGCTCAGTGTTGATCTGGCTGTCATAAAGATCAGTGCACTGCGGGATCGCCAGCGTGAAATGGCCAAAAAGCTGGAAGAAGAGCAGGATAAGTACCGGGACTTTGACGTTAAGACCCATCAACTGGAGGCCAAGCTGGAAGAAGAGCGAAAGGCCAATCTGGATAAGGAAAAAGCCCTAAGTGACCACCAGCGCGAACTCAACGAACTGATCAGCAACATTCGCGGGCTGGAGAACGATAAACGAATGCAGGGGCAACGCCTTCAGTTTATTGAACAAAATAAAGGCAAACTTTCCACCGATATCCAGAACGCCCGGGCCCGCATCGAGCAACTGCAAAAAGACATCGAGCATTACCAGACCGAACTGAATACGGAAAAGCGGATCGAATCGCGTCTGGAGATCGAACTGGACCAGGCGGAAACTACGCTGCAGAAGATCCGGGAAAATCACGGTTCGGTGAAGGCCGATCTGGAGGAAGTAGTGAATCGCCAGCAGGCCGTCGAGCGGGAGTTGTTTGAGCTGGAAAAGCAAAAAGCTGTTTTTGTTAACCGGATCGATACGTACCGACAGGATATCGAGCGGAGTGGTCTCGACATCGAAATGCGGACCGGTGAAGTTGCTGGTCTGCGGGATAAAATGGCAGAGATCGAAAACGATCTGACCGGTAAACGGGCCGAGGTAGAGGCCCTGGAAAAAGCGGAAGATCAGCGCCAGGAAGATATTCAGAAAGCCGAAACACAACTGGAAGAGATCAACCAGAAGAGAGCCCGGGTCAACCGTCAGCTCGATGCCAAGCGGAATGAGTTTAAGCTCACTCAGAGCATGATCGAGAATCTGGAAGGATTCCCGGAATCTATCCGTTTTCTGAGCGGCAACAAGGAATGGAAAAAAGATGCGCCCCTGTTGAGCGATCTGATCTACGTGCAGGAGAACTACCGGGTGGCCATTGAAAACTATCTGGAGCCATACCTCAACTACTACGTGGTGGAAAATATGGAAGAGGCTTATGCCGCTATCCAGTTGTTGAGCCGCAGCCAGAAGGGGAAGGCCAATTTCTTTTTGCTGGATGCCTTTAAAGAATACGCTGTACCAATGGCCTTATTCCCGGACGGCAAACAGGCCATCGACCTAATTGAGACCGATCCAAAATACTACAATCTGTTCAGCTACCTGTTGGAGGGCGTTACGGTGACCGATGGGGAAGATCTTAAACAGACGGTTAGTGGATCCGGCGTATTGTTATCCAGTAGCGGTCGCTTCATCAAACGCAAATACAGTATTTCCGGAGGTTCGGTGGGGCTGTTTGAAGGGAAAAAGATCGGGCGAAAGAAAAATCTGGAAGTGCTGGAAAAAGCCATTCAGAAATCAGAACGGGAAGAAAACCGACTGTCAACGGAATATTTCAGCCTGCGTAATAAACTGGAAGAGCTGAAGGCCAGGAAGACCAACGCTCAGATCCAACAACAGCGGCACGAACTCAATCAGATAGAGCAGCAGCAGGTGTCGGTGGCTACCCGCCTGGAGAATTTTGAATCCTTTATCCAGGAGGTGAGCAGCAAGATCGGGGAGAGCGAGCAGAAGATCACCGGTCTGGAAAATTCTATCCAGGAAATAGAAGAGCAACTGGCGGAGAAAAAAGACATTATCACCGGCATAAAGGATCAGATCCACAATACAGACAGCTCTTTCCGGGAGATTGCCGAACAATTGAGCCAGGCTTCTACGGATTACAACGATAAGAATATTGCCTTCATCCGGCAACAGAATAAAGTAGGTACTTACCAGCGGGAATTGAACTACCGCGAAAAGCAGCTGGAAGAGACCCGCCAAAATCTGGCCGGAAATCAGGAAACACTGGCCAAAAGCGACGGAGAAGTACTCGAGATCCAGGATGCTTTGGACCAACTGGAAGTTCAATTGCGCGAAGCATACGAAGGGCGGAAACTCATGGAATCCTCCCTGACGGAAGCCGAACAGGCCTATTATCAGGCCCGGGGCAGCATCAATGAGATCGAGGATGAACTGCGCCGGATTAACCGCCAGCGACAGGATGCCCAGATCCTGATTAATCAACTGAAGGAAAAATACAACGACGTCAAATTTGAGGTCACTTCGGTGGCTCAGCGGCTGCGCATTGAATTCAGCATCGAGATCAATGAGGTACTCAATGAGCAGCGGGAAGCCATCACTGAGAGTCTGGATCAGTTAGAGCTGAAAGTAGATCGCATCCGTGGCCGTCTGGATAATTACGGGGAGATCAACCCAATGGCAGTGGAGGCCTATGACGAAATGAAGGAGCGCTTCGATACCATCTCCACCCAGCGAGATGATATCGTGCAGGCCAAGGACTCTCTGATCGAGACCATCAAGGAGATCGAGGAAACGGCTACCACGCAGTTCCTGGAAGCCTTCGAACAGGCTCGCGTCCACTTTATCGAGGTATTTCGCAGTCTGTTTACGGAAGATGATAATTGCGATCTGGTGCTACTGGAACCGGAAAACCCGCTGGAATCCAAGATCGAGATCGTGGCCAAACCAAAGGGTAAACGCCCCCAGACGATCAGCCAGTTGTCCGGTGGGGAGAAAACGCTTACGGCAACGGCATTGCTGTTTGCTCTTTACCTGCTCAAACCAGCTCCCTTCTGTATTTTCGATGAGGTGGATGCACCGCTGGATGATGCGAACATTAACAAGTTCAACCGCATCATCAAGAAATTCTCCAAGGAGTCACAGTTCATCATCGTGACCCACAATAAGCTTACCATGGCGGCAGTCGATACCATTTATGGCGTCTTCATGGCCTCACAGGGCGTCTCGGGCGTGAGCCCCGTCGATTTCCGGGACTTTGAGCACCGGGCTACTTTTGAGGTGAGTGCGAATTAAATGTAAGTCGTAAGTCTAAAAGTCAATGAGTCGTAAGTCGGAAGTGAAGCCTTTCGTGCCTTCAGCTTTCAGGTAGAATGGATTGTAATCTACTCATCAACTGCTATCAATGATGTATACTTTCCCCGCGAATAATCCGACCAGTCACAAAAGAACAGATGTATATTTCCGTCGCTTCCCCGGAAGAGCGCCTGATATTCTCCGGCTTCCGTAAATCGAAACTTGTTTTCATATAGCATGGTAGGAGAGGGAAATTTCCCGGTACGATCACTCGTATAGGTATGAAGCAGCTGATACTTTTTCCCCGCTTTGTGGTTGAAAGTGATCAGGATGCCTTCCTTTTCAAGGAAAGAGACGTTTGGATAAGCACCCCGAAAACCGATCTTTTGGGAATTCCAGTGATGGCCGTCATCTTCGCTGTATGTGTACCAGATCGGACTGTCGCGCTGGTGCGGTAGATAGCTGATTATATTCAGATATTCGGAGCCCCGATCATACGAGAGGTATACCAGAGGAGGATTATTGCCACCAAAAGTATGAGGAATTCGTTCGATCCTGCTTAATCCAAAGCCGGCTCCACGATTCAGTTCAAAATAGTAAAATTGCTGCTGATCGGCAAAAACGCCGGCGATGGTAGCAGGGTCTTTAACTAACAGGTTGCCGAGGTTTTTCCGGGTATTGGCGATCAAACTGTCACCCAGTAAGTAATCTTTTGACCAGGAGATGCCCCCGTCGCAGGATCTACGGATCACGAGATCGGAAGGGTCGATCAGTTTTCTGGTGTCGAGCCGGGAGTAAAAGATCTGAAGACATCCATCCTGATCGATGAGCGGAAAGGGCAGGTCCCCATAGGCTCCTTCCGGATCGATGTGGGGGTGGCTTTTATACTGCCAGGTCTGTCCGTCATCATCCGACCGGTATACCGCAATGTCTCCTAAGTAATAATCTCTCCGGTAGCGACTGCTACTTCTCCTGGCGGGTAGTTTCACCTGCATTACTACCAGGTATAGCTGATTATGAAGTGTATCCTCTACCAGACGAGGATCGGCATATTGCCGGGTATATTGGCTGGTATCTTCCAGTATCAATGTTTGCTTCCAGTTCTCCCCAGCATCTGTACTTCGATATACCACGCAATTGTGTTCCAGCAGGCCGGAGCCGGGGCGTTCCATGGTGGCCATGATCAGGCTGCCGTTCGCGGTTTGTAGGGCATCGAGCTCTTTCACCGGATCGTTAGAAACTGTTTGTATTGCACCAATTTCCCAAACCCGATCGGCCGTGCAGCCTCCCGTAATCAGAAATGATAAGAGTAGAAGGGAGAGGGAAATAGCCTTACAGGTGTTCATTATTGGACACTTTTTGTTCGTAATTGCACAAGCGATTGCAAAATGAGCTTAGTGTATTGTCTGTAAATAATTGATATTCAGTGTGTAAAATCAATGGCATGAAGGTTGGATATCAATATCGAAATGAAAACAGGTCTGCTGGAAAATGAACAGTGCACCGTTGATATCAAAACCATAAACCCCAATATCCTAAATTCCATGTAATGCTCTATCAAAGTCTAAAATTCAATAAATATCTTTTAATCGGTGCCCTGTACATGCTGAACGCATCGCTTTGGGCTCAGGTAAACGAATTGCCCGCACAAACTGATTGGTTTTTATCCACCGGCGACTGGCAGAGCGATCCGCAATTGTACATCAGGGAGTGGGGGAGCGGCCCCGATACAGTGATCGTATTACATGGCGGTTGGGGTGGAGAATACAGTGGGATGATGGAGGCAGTAGCCGGACTGGAAAACCAATATCACTTCATTTCTTACGACCAGCGGGGTTCACTTCGTTCTCCTTTCCCGGATTCGCTCATTACTTTCCAACAACATATTAACGATCTTGAGTTACTACGTCGGGAACTGGCTCTCGATCAGGTAACCATCCTGGCACACTCCATGGGTGGTGTCCTGGGAGCAGCATATGCGGCACAATATCCGCAAAGGATCCGTAAATTGATCCTGGTAACGCCGGCCTATCTGAAAAATCCGATACCGGATGCGGATGAAGAGCGTTTCGGACGGGCACAACAGCAATTTCAGGTATTTTTAAATCGTCCGGAGGTAGAACAGGAATTACAGAAATACGATCTGCTGCGAACTTCCTCTCCTTTGAGTTCAAGAGAAGAAACGGCCAAATTCCGTATTCCATTTGCAGCGAGAATGCTTTATGATGTCACCAAATGGAAAGATCTGACAGGAGGCCGCGCCATTTATCAGGGCAAAGTGTTTGGGCTTACCGCCGACACTTACCCGGCAGAGGGCTGGGATTATCCCGCCACATTCGCCCGGCATAGTTTACCGGTAACGGTCATTGCCTGTGATCACGATTTTCTGGATTTTGGTAACACGCTGATCAGGACCTGGCTGGAGGATGTTCCTTCCGTCCGGATCATGTACATTGAGCGGGCCGGGCATATTCCCTGGATCGACCGGCCGGAACGCTTCCATGAAGCATTACTAAATGCATTAAGTCATTAAACTCAGGGAGACTTCAGGATTTTCATATTCTCTAATAGCCAGTAGGAACGTCGCAGAAAATTGCCGCAATCGCCTCGACGGCAGGAAAAGTCCAGCGTTACCTTCTCTCCGTCGATACTGGTAATGGCCAACAGCTCTTGCACGTTCTGGTTATTGTATCTTTGGTAGTGCTTTATTTCCCAACCCAGGATGAGAAAATCATGGCCGTCGATCTTCCTGATCCGGCTATAGACCCAGTACGGATCCCCCCAGTATTGACCGTTTATGTATTTGATCTGGTTCTTCATTTCCTGATGATCAACCTGGAAACTGGTGTCACAAGCGGGATTTTCGGGTTGCAATACGGTCAGTTGCCAGGCAGAATCAGGTTGCGGATATTTCCAGCCATTTTCCATTAATATTGGGAAGCGGGCATCGCTCAACCGGTATTTGCGTTGGTGGCAGCAGTCACAGTCCAGTTCGTGCACCCAGCTATAGGTGGTGTCGAAGAAATCATTATCCCTGATCTCCAACATACCCAGCCCATGATGGAGCGGAATGTGGTGGTATTCTATCGGTACGGCGTTGCAGGCCGAGAAGAGAATGGTCAGTCCTATTATGAGGAGTAATCCGGTGCGGATCATTTAATTTTATCTTCTGATGAGGTGATCTCGTAAAAGACAAAATTAGTAACAGTATCGGGAAGATGGTGAATTTGGCATTTAAAAACATGTTATAGAATGAGGCTGGGAATACTATTCCAGTTTGATTACCTTTTTGATGGCAGAACGGCCAGCATAATTCAGATGTAAAAAATAAATTCCGTTGGGCCAGCTCTCAGTAGATAGCTCAATGCTTTCCTGTAAAATTTCTTTTCGATGTAATAGCTCATGACCCTGAGCGTCTAAAACGCTTAGCATTAATGGCTTCGGTACTGCTCCTTTCAGGCGAATTTTCAGCAGATTACGTGCCGGATTGGGATAAAGGGAAATGTCGGTTTCTGAAAGATCATAGGCGGCTACTACACATTCCGAAGTTTCCGAACTTAGATAGTTGAGCTGTACCGTACGGATGGTGCCGCATTGCCCCTGATCGTATAAGGTATCCAGATAGATACCGCTCTCTCCATAAGTATACAAACTGTCGCCTGGACAGAGGGTGGTATCCAGCGTGATTCGTTTGTAATCCTGTACTTGCAGATTGATGATCTGATAGGATATACAGCCCTGTGGATCGTCTTGTTCAAGCGTGTAGCTACCGGTTTCCGAAAAATCCATAAAAGTATTCCCCGCACAGATAGTGGTATCGATCACGGTTGTATCGGCCGGTAAAACTTGTAGGATCAGGGTACGAAGAGAATCACACCCCTCCGTAGAAGTGAACATATCGAGATACATTCCAGTTTCGCCATAGCCTTCAAATTCCTGTCCCGCACATATCTGCGCATCTATACTGGTGCGGATGGCATTTCGAACTGTCAGTTCAATGATCTGTGTAGAGTCGCAGCCATTGTCAGCGGTAAAGGTTTCGGAATAGGTGCCCGATGCGGTAAGAGTTTGTTCTCCCAATGGATAGCTTTCGCCGTCGCATAGCACAATAGCCTGGCCTTGTATGATGTCCGGCAGTACACTTATATTTAGGGTGACTGTACTATCACAACCGAGATTGGAAGTCAGATTAACCGTGTAAGTGCCGGCCTCGTCGAGCTCCTGTCCGTCAAATTGAAATGTTTCTCCCTCGCATATCTGCGCATCAATAGTGGTTTTGAGTGCCGGCAGTACGCTGAGGATTAGGGTGACCATACTGTCGCAACCCGTACTCGATTCGAAAGTCTCCATGTACACTCCGTTTGCAGACAGCAGTTGAGTACCGAACTCATAAGTTTCTCCTTCACAGATATAGTCTTGTACTTCTACATGAAAATCGGAACAGATAAAATCGGTGAAAGTATTGAATACCTCATTGGTGATGATGGGCGCATTGGCATCAAAATAGATCTGTGCTTCATTGGTGATCTGATCCCCGGGTTGTATACCGGCTTGGGCATTGATCCGAAATTGGATGTATCCCTGACTACCGGCCAGATTAGTAGTGCTGTCCGGCAAGAGAATGTCATCGAAGAAAAAGCTAAGCATTCGGCCTTCGATCTCCGCCCGGTAAGTGTGGCTTGCATCGATCACCTGGAAGGTATTGATGTCAAGCAAGGGATGAAGTTCATCGGTGATCCGTACGTCGAAGGCGGTGTCATTACCCGTATTTTGAAAGCGGATGAGGTATTCCATCACCTCTTCTTCCAACAGCGTCAGGTGTTCCGGCCCTGAACCCGGAGGGTCAACTTGCTTATCATTGGGGTCATAAGAACAACGCAGCATGACCCGAACTTCATCCATAGCGTGGGCATCACCTTGATCATCTTCAATGGTGGTTTGGAAAACCAGTGTGTCATTGATAAAGGTAGCGGAAGGCATGGCAAGTGTCAGGCTGATTTTATCTTGTTGAAAAGGCGCCAGATCGGAAAACGTCCAGCTTATTGTTTGTCCCGTTGTATTGGATGGCGTGGGAGAAGCGGAGACGAATCCTGTATTTTCATCGATCTGGAGCAAGATGCTGCCACTGGTGATAGTGGTACCGGTGTTTTTGTATATGATATTAAAACGGGTATCGGTATTACAACGAGGGCTGTTATTGATCAAAGAAATATCGAGGCTTTTGATCTGATCTATAAATTCAAAGGCAAAATCGATATCGCCTAATTGATCGGAATTGCCCAGGATCACGGTTACTGCCTCGGTCGTACTCGCCCGAATGTTCTCCTCTGCGATGTCAGCACTTATTTGATAGGTGCCTGGTTCGGCAAAAATGGTGTACTCGCCTTTCTCATTAGTATAAAAAGTCTGGGCGAGTTGAGGGCTACTGATCATTGCATTGCGAAGCAGAACTTCGTTAGCATCTCTTTGTCCATTACCATTATAGTCGAGATAGGCTACTCCGGATATACGGGGTAATCCGAATAAATTCTCCATCCAGAAAATAGGTCCATCGTTTTCAATGAGTAGATCATCCCAGCCATCCTGGTTGTAATCGAATACCCTAATGCTAGTATATTGGACATCGAATGTGTTTACTCCTTTGTCAAAAAGAAAATTTTCCGCATTGTAGGCTGAATATTCAAATTGCTGGGGTTCAGGATAATTGGTGTAGAAATACCGGATCTTTTCATCCGTTCCATCTTTGTCGAAGTCGTGAAATAGAGCAGAGCCTTCCGCTGGTATTGCGGCTCGAAAAACCAGTTCATTTTCAACAATCTGGCCTGTGATATAAGTCTGATCGCTAGTATAGCGGTTAAGGTGGTAGGTGATGCTGTCATTGATGAAATGAGCTTTTCCCTTGATATTTTCGTCAATGGTGATCGGATTCCAAAGCGAGAAAGTGGCATCTCCCTGATTGCGATAAACCCCAGGGGCTACCGGACCCTCAACTCCAACATAAATATCCGGTAGCCCATCCTTATCAAAATCTCGAACGTCTTCAAGGCTGTGACAACCTAGTTCATTAATTTCGGTATTTAGGCTGAGCGTGCCGTTACCATCACTATTAATGGCAATGAAGGGCTGCCAACCCCGGTTGAAAAGTAGATCTATATCTCCATCTCCATCCCAGTCTAGGGGATAAATGTAGATGCGGTCGGTACACTCATAATAGGAAAAGAAGGGGATCTTCTCGTGCGGCGTAAATTGATTACTCGTCGCATCGAAGGAAAACCAGGTCAGATACAGATCCGGTTCCGAACCGCCGAAATATAGGAGATCATCAAGCCCATCTCCATCAAGGTCGGCTCGCTCCAAAACCTGGTAATATAAAGGCAGCTTATCCTCTTCCGGTAAGTTAAATTCATGCGCTTCCCAACCTTTTCCTTCTTCCAGTCGGTTGATGTAATAGTTTACCACATGATCGTTCCTCGTTACCATATCCAGATCCTTATCACCATCCAGGTCATAAATGACAGCATTGAAGGAAAAGGGCGGATCGAAATCAATGTGTTGTGGTGCTGCAAACTGAGCCGGCAAGGAAACTGCGGCAAAAAGCACAAAAACAATAGTAAATAGGCTGTTTTTAACAGAAACAATAACTGGTTTCATATTCATCAGATTAGCACTTTCAAAGAGAAACACATAAAAGGTGTATAATCAATTAAGATCAGTAGTCATTTGATTCCGGCTGTTAAGTATCAATTCATTCCTGCGTCCGAAGCTTATCCCAGGCCTTAAACAAAAAGAATCCACCCAGGAGGGTCACGATGGTAGCAACTGCTGCCGCCCCCGTCCGCTCATAGATCCAGAAACCAACGGCGAAGAGCGCTCCGTAGACGGTGATACAACCCACAAACATACAAAGTAACTCCAGCGGTAACTGACTCTTTACTTCCGGCATATCCACACCTTCCGCTTCGGCCTGTTGCACTATATGCGTCCAACCCGGACCGCCAGGCTGAATGTGGCGGTAAAACTTCACCAGTGTTTCCATCTTGGTCGTAGGCGTAAAATAAGCAGAAACGATCCAGACAATGGTGGTCAGTGCCGCACCGATTATCGTCTTATG
>JAGQXH010000013.1 GCA_020436695.1 Lewinella sp.
ATCCCTTCCGAATGTTAGCCGCCCGCCAGATCGAGAGTGAAGGCGGGCGGCTATTTTTTGGCATTTCAGATCTGGTTCCATGAATTTCTGGTTCTACCCTATCTTTTGCTCTTGAGTAAGTCAGCGTATTTGACATTTTTTCAGAAATTTATATCGCCTCAATCTGAAAAAATGACATTGAAAATCAGGAGAATATATAAAGAAAAGGAAGCTAAACGCCCGATTAGGATGGTGACCCAGCCTCGCAGTTTAACATTTCGGCAGCCTTTGGCTATTTATCTTGTCATCGCTATTGACAAGTATATTTTCCGAAAGATCGAAGATCTTTTCATTAAAAATAAACACTGGATTACTTATGAGTCAGGGAAGTTTGAAGTGGATGGTGAGGAAGGAAAGCGTATCTATCAATTGAATAGAACCGGCTCATTGGTGATCAGCTACCACAAACTGAAATATGAAAACAGTACTGCGGAATATGACTTTTTCCTGTCAACCATTTCTTTTATTTACGATCAACAGGAAGTAAAATTATTTTTTCTCACTTCCAAAAAGAGCTATCTGAAATTATGTAGTGCATTATATCAGGATGGGATCGTATTCAAGGAATACTTTAGTCGAAGAAGAGTATTCCTGGGGCGTACGCCCAAGTACAAAGAGATCCAGCAGTTGAAGGCAAAATACGGGTTTGACTGGTAGGAGCGTTTTAATCAATTAAATCAGCAGTCTTCAAACCCCTATGTCCTCATTCCAAAGTACGGAATTCTTCTCAATGAAGTCTCGCATCAATGACTTACAGCGTTCATCATCCAAAACGACTACTTCTACGCCTCTACTTTTCAACAGTTCCTCTTCTCCCATAAAGTTGCTGTTCTCACCGATCACCACCCTGGGGATTTTATACAACAGGATCATACCGGAGCACATTGGGCAGGGAGATAAGGTAGTGTATATAGTGCAAGCCTGATAGTCGGCAGCCGAAAGCCGGCCGGCATTTTCAATAGCATCCATTTCGCCGTGTAGTACTGCACTGCCCTCTTGGATCCTTTTGTTGTGGCCTTTCCCGATCGTCTCGCCGTTCTGCACCAGCACAGATCCGATGGGTATCCCCCCCTCTTTCAATCCCTTTAGTGCTTGTTCGTAGGCTTCTGCCAGTTTTTCCTGATCGTTGTTGTTCATTTGTGCAGCTTTATTTTTCAACGAGATCGGTTCAAACATTATATATTATCGCGGTTTACAAATTCATCCAATAGGTCATCTTAAATACCAGCGCCCGGTTCTTACTCGAGAAATCCAGCGGCAGATAGTTCTCTGTATATACAATAAACAGGTCTGAAGCCGGCTGGAAACGCCACTGAAAGCGAGCATTCAGGTTCATGTTATCCAGCAGATTGTTATACTGATAATAGGTGGTCAGGAAGATCTTATCCGTCAGCGTCAGGTCGATACGCGGACCAATGAGGAATAATTGTTCTTTTCCGTAATTATCCGGTAAGTTAAGGTTGTTGTAGTCCAGCCGCAGGGATACATTCCCCAATGGCTGGTAGCGATAATTCAGCTCACCGGTCAGGTTGAAATTGCGGCCGTTGTAAAATCCGCCAATAGTGCTTTCAAGCCGGACATTGAATTTTTGCCGGGTATTGCTCTGGTATTCCACCGAAAAGGCTTGCCAGTCGTATTCCTCCCCGGCCTGAAAAGAAGTGTAGCGCTCCGGATCGATAAGGTTAAAACTGTTGGTGAGCTGCTGGAATACATAATTGTATGACAACTGTAGCGTAGAAGTATTGAGAAAGCGGAACGCATAGCCGAGGGAATAGGTCTTATCCGTGAGGGTGCCTCCGGGAATGTAGGTATGCTCTACATTAAGAGATGGCCCCATCGATATTATGGATTCCTGCCGGGGGTAAAACCGGTAATTTGCCATGCCAAAGAAGGTGTACTGCCCTGGATATACACCGGCGCTGGGCACAAAGCCTGCTTCGGAATTGAAGAATTCATTGACGAAGGTATAGCCGCCGATCAGGTTGAAATTACGTACTGCGTAACGCATGAAAGCGGCTCCTGCCCATTGCTCACCCAGGTTGAAGTCGTCAAAAGAACGGGCCAGAAAAGAGCTGTGATACCACCTGTTATCTTTACTTAAAAGTTCAAGGTCTGCACTTATTACCCGGTTGTAAGTATTAGGCCGGAGCTGGCGCTGACCGTTAGTCTGGATCTCGGAAAAAACACTTTGGTGAAAATATTTGGCCGTATCGGCCAGATCCACACCGATGCTTTGCTTATTCACAAAAGACAGCGCAAAACTGGACTGCGCCCAGAAATTGTGTTGCAGAGCTGCTACGGTATAGTTTTGAGCCGGCAGACCGAGTGATAACTGCTCCTTGGTATGCATATTCATGACGGCCAGTCGCCAGTTCTCATTGAGCGAACCACTGAGCCGGGCCCCGTAAGCGATCGGTACCCGCTGGAATTGCCCCATAGTATCCCGCACCAGGCCAATGCGGCGTGAAAAGAACGGACGGGCATTTGGGAAGCCGGCCAGATCGAACAGATCACTGTTCTCAAGAAAAAACTGCCGGCGCTCCGGAAAGCGGAACTCAAAGCGCGTTAGATTGATCACCTGCCGGTCCACTTCCACCTGTGAGAAATCTGGATTCACCGTCAGGTCCAGGTTCATGGAGGGCGTAATGCCTATCTTGGCGTCAAAACCGACCTGTAGGTCAGAGTTGGTACTGGCCGGTTCTACTTCGCTGTTGCGGGAAGTACTGCCGGCTATGTAGGGTATGAAAGAAATGTTGGTTTTTGCGGGAGGAATGGGGTCTTCCCAAACGAGCTGACCACTATAGGCAAAAGAACCGGTATTGTACTGAATGGGGGTCTGTATCCAACTGGTTTTTTGATTGCGTTTGAGGTCCCATCGGTCAAAAGCAATGTTCCACTCGTCGATGCCGCTTTTGAATCGGAAACTTTTGAAAGGGATGGCGATCTCAACGATCCATTTATCCGAATAACGCACAGTTTTGGAAAGCCACTTGTTATCCCAGAATATATTGAATGAATCATCGCTGCTACCGCCGCCCGTAATCGTACCCTCCATTTGCACGCCTTTGGGCGTTACCACAAAGAAAAAGCCGTTCAGCCGGTCATTATAGGGCCCGATACATACCCCTACATTATCATTTAGCGGATAATTAAAATCGCGGCGCAGCGAGTTGATGATATCCTGGCTTTCGTCATCCTGACAAACAAAAGAGAGGTAGAGGAATTCGTCGTTGAAGGTCATGCGGGCTTCGGTCTGGAACGGAGCCCGAACGGTATCCACCGGGTAGTTTAGATACCAGTCTCCGGCCACATCGGCATTTTGCCAGTCGGGCTCATCCAGTACCCCGTCCAGGGTGATCTCGCCGATAGCTTTTTTGATCTTAAGAGATACACCGGGCTGATTTTGTGCTGATAGGAGATTGCAGAACAAAAGCAGTGCAGATAGCGTCAGATAGCCGGTGGTTTGCCGGAAGATTGATGTTTTCACAGTCGTGTATGTCGATTTGATTAGGGGTGGCGAAAATAGAGAAAGCCGGTGAGAATTTCAATTATTGCCGGCTTTTAAGATGGATAGCTTCATGGCATGTTCGTTATCAGTAGGCAATAACCAACCACCTCTCCGGACTGTGTCGGAAGAGAAAATAAGAAATTAGGGACTGTTGTTTAAATGGATCAGGGGTGAGAAATCCCCCTAGATGAAGACCGATTCCTTATTGAGGACGGCAGTAAGCAGATAGTAGAAAGTAGACCGATGCTTTTTGGTATTGGACTGGCCAAGCCCGTGACAGATCTCGGTAATGATCTTATCGAGTTGGGGACTGTCATCCATTCCCAACTTGCCGATCAGGAAATTGGTCTTAATGGTTTTTAATTCATCCGGATCGGAACAGGAAACCAGGGATGCATCCTGATTGTAGATAGCTGGCCCCAGATACTTGGAAATGGCATCGTACAATTCTTCGTGATAGTGAAGGCCCAGGCCATTCATTGCTGCTTTGAATTCGGCGGAGGTGTCTTCAAATGTTGCCATAATCAGTTAGGTTTTAGTTTTTGCGTAATCGTTTAACGGAAAAATTATTATTCAGAAAAGGTACTATAAATTTTCAGTTTAGTGAAATAAAGGTCCAGCTAATCCTGGAATAAGGGTGGATGCCTGAGGGGAACTGGTGCCATCAATAGTTTTAGTCCAGTACCCCAAGGCCGGTATGAACCGTAGTCATTAGTTTTTCTTTGTCAGATTCGAATTTGGCGAGCACCATTATTCCGCTGTAGAGCGCAAATAGAAGTGATGCGATCTTTTGGGGAGATTTATCCGGAGAGATCTCTCCGGAGTCAATCCCGCTTTGGATATAGCCGGCGAATAACTGCTCCATGCCGGCCTTATTGTCAGTGAGTGAACTACAGATAGCGGGATCTGAGGGAGCCAGTTCCGTGGAAGTATTCACCACAAAACAACCTTTTCCCACCGGGTCAGACAGCACACTGTCGATGGCTTTCTCCAGCAGACCGGATATTCCTTCTTTTATTGATGGATGACCGTGCAGAAAGTCGGCGATCCGTTTTTTGTTATTCTTCTGATAAGTTCGAAAAGCCCGATCAAACAATTCTTCTTTGCTGCCAAAGGTGTCGTACAGGCTGGCGCGGTTGATTCTCATACCATCTACCAGATCCTGCATGGAAGTAGCGTGGTAGCCTTTTTCCCAAAAGATGGCTATCGCTTTTTCCAGGACCTCTTCTTCGTTGAATTGTTTGATGCGGGGCATATTGATAGTACGATGTTCAAAAAATCAGGATAACTCCAAAATTAACAATACTGGAACAATCGTTCTGAATAAATCGAAAAATTTTTAAGTTAAAATTGCTACTCCACCGTCAATGTTATAAGCTCCACCGGTGATGAAAGCAGCTTCATCCGAAGCCAGAAAACTTACCAGGTGGGCTATTTCTTCGGGTTGGCCGAAGCGCTTGAGCGGTACGCGCTCCTGCATGTTCGCGGCAAAATCATTGAGGGCTTCTTCCGGCAGACCAGTTTTTGCAAAAATCGGAGTGTTGACGGGGCCGGGGTTGATGGCATTTACGCGGATCTTACGCGGAGCCAGTTCGGCGGCAGCAGTGCGGGTGTACGAATTGAGGGCTGCTTTGGATGCGGCATACACGGCCCCTCCGGGCATACCTGCGTCGGCAAGAACGGATGACAAGTTAATGATAGACGCTCCTTCCTGCAGGATCGGTAAAAACTTTTCAATGGTAAATACCGCGCCCCGGAAATTGATGCCCATCTGATGGTCCAGCATTTCTTCGGTGATCTGCCCGATCGGAGAAGGACCGTAAACTCCGGCATTGACGAATAGAACATCTACCTTGCCATACTGTTCCTTCACCTGCCGGGCCAGTTGTTCGATCGCCGAAACATCACTGACGTCGGCAACGATACCCACTACGCCCAGTTCTGCTGCCGCGCGCTTTACTTTTTCAGCCGAACGGCCGGTAATTACTACCTGTGCTCCTTTTGCTTTTAATGCTTTAGCGGAGGCATAACCAATACCGCTGTTACCGCCGGTGATGACGGCTACTTTCCCTTGTAAACTCATGTTGATGATTTTGGTGATGTATTATACCGGAACGAACGTTCTGGAATAAATTTAGTTCATTTTGGAATGATTATTCTGAAATATTTTTTAGCGGTTGTTTTCTTTTTTCATCCTTAACATGGAAATAACTACAGTCACAGTATTGCCATAGAACAGCCTTTGGATCGAGCGCTTTCGTCAGCGAATCTAATCAGCGGTCATAAGGCATTACTCAGAAATGTCGGCCCTCACCAATCCTTTTTTGTCGGACATCCAACAAATTCCAGGCGTCGTTTTCACAATACGAGGCTTTATAGTACCTTCACCCGGGATTAGTATAAAAACTCGGCCATCCGCCTACAGATTGGAACTATGCAGTCGAGGTGTACCCGGCAACTTCCTTCCCTAATCAATCATATGTACATTGCCGATCTTTACGCCCTGCTGCTGCCCAATAAATAAGCCGGATAGCCTAAAACTCTACTTGTGAAAGCATCTGTACTGTTAAAGCAAGCAGCTTTATGTTGCTTACTCAGCCTACCTGTTTTTGTTTCTGCTCAACAATCTGCACTGGAGATAAAGATCAACGCTGAGATCCGGGATCAGCCCATCGTTGCGGTACTGGCTGCAATCGAGGATCGCCACCCGGTTCGCTTTTTCTACCACGCTGAAGAACTACCGGCAAAAAAGGTAACGGCCACGTTCTCGGAGACCCGCCTGGAAGACGCACTAAAAGAAATGTTGCGCGGAACTACTACCGGTTTCTTTCTCTACCGCGATGCTTCCGTCATCATTGCTCCCGAATGGACGATCAATGAGGTATTTTCCGCGAACTATTACAAGGCACTGGAAGAATCGATCAGTGAGCCGGAGGGAGATGCCGAAGGCCCTGAGATCGTCATCGGCGATATTGCCTCGCTGCGCCCTTCGGGGAAGGCTAAGGTCACCGGGCGGATCATTGATGCTCAAAGCGGAGAGCCGGTTATTGGTGCCACTATCCTCTGGACGGACCTGGGTACCGGTACGGCTACCGATGCAAACGGAGCATTCACTTTTGAATTACCTACCGGTAAGCAGGGCATGCAGGTGCAATACGTGGGCTATCAGGATATGGTACGGGAAGTGACCGTACTGAGCGACGGAGAATTGGAGCTAAAGTTGCAGACGGAAGCGGTCAATTTGCAGGAAGTACTGGTAAGAGCAGAAGCCGCAGATAACAATGTACAGGGAGCCCAGATCGGTGTTACTCGTTTGGATGTGCAGGAAATAAAGAAATTGCCGGCGCTACTGGGAGAAGTGGATGTCGTGAACAGCCTGCTGCTTTATCCCGGCGTAAGTACGGTGGGCGAAGGTGCTTCCGGCTTTAATGTACGGGGTGGAGAAGTGGACCAGAACCTCATTCTGCAGGATGAAGGTTTCATCTTCAACGTTTCCCACGCTCTGGGCTTTTTCAGCACTTTCAACGCTGATCTGATCAGTAATGTGGAGCTCTATAAAGGGAACATTCCCGCCCAGTTCGGCGGCCGTTTATCTTCTGTGTTAGATGTGGAAATGCGGGACGGGGATTACGATGATTTTCACCTGAAAGGCAGTATCGGTATTATTTCAAGCAAGATCAGTCTGGACGGTCCGGTTATCAAGGGTACCAGTTCTTTTATCGGCGGATTTCGTTCTTCCTATACCGACTGGCTACTCAAACAGATAGACGTGTTGGAAGTACAGCGGAGCTCAGCCTTTTTCTATGATGCCAATTTTCGGTATTCCCACCGGCTGAACGATAAGAACATTCTGACCCTGGCGGCTTATTCTGCCCAGGATGAATTCAGTTATAACGAAGAGTTCGGTTTTGAATACGGCACCCGGATGGGGCAGTTGATCTTCCGTTCTATTTTCAATGACAATTTTTATTCCCGATTCTCCGTCACTGCCAGCAAATACAATAGTAGTCAATTTGACTACGGCGGAGTGGATGCCGCGCAGCTCGATAACGATCTGACCTATTACAAGTTCAAGGAACAGCTCACGTTGACGCCAAAACAGGGCGTGAAAATAGACGCCGGTGTTTCCTCGGTGCTCTATCAGGTACTTCCAGGAAGCCAGGCTCCTTACGGGGAGGAATCGCAACTGGTATCCAAAGCGCTGGAAAAGGAAAAAGGGCTGGAATCGGCTGTTTTTGCCAATCTGGAATGGGATGTCAGCCCAGCTTTCAGTATTGCCGCAGGCTTGCGTTTCGGGCTCTACAACTTCCTCGGTCCGGCTACGGTGTATGAATATGAGAATGGCGAGCCGACCAGTGCTTTTGCCATCACCGATACCACTCATTATGATGGCGGCAATATCGCTTCCTATACGAGCCTGGAACCCCGTTTTTCCATGCGATATAAATTGAATGCCAGCACTTCCATCAAGGCAGGGTACAGCCGGACGACCCAGTTTATCAACCAGATCTTCAATTCCGCCTCACCCACGCCTACCAGCCAGTGGCAGTTGAGTACCAATTACATTTCCCCTAACCGCGCTCATAATTTCTCAGTCGGGCTGTTCAAGAATTTTGATAATAACATCTGGGAAACTTCAGCGGAAGTCTTCTACCGGGCCATTGATCAACTCTATGACTATCGGGATTTTGCCAAACTGACCGTAAATGATCACCTGGAAACGGAGCTCCGTTACGGTATCGGCCGTGCCTATGGTATGGAATTCAGCGTCAAGAAAAAAGAAGGGACCCTCAATGGCTGGGTGAGTTATACCTACTCCCGTTCGGAACGCCAGATCATGGGCATCAATCGCGGCGACTGGTACCCCAGTAATTTCGATATACCGCACGATCTGTCGCTGGTGGTGAACATTCAGCCCAACCAGCGCAATACGCTTACCTTTAATTTTAACTATAGCAAGGGACGGCCGGTCACTTTCCCATTGGGTAACTACGAGACCATCCGGGGAGCGATCATTCCGATCTACTCCGACCGCAACCAACTCCGTATTCCGGATTATCATCGTCTGGATGTAGCCTACACGCTGGGTAAGGGGTATAACAAAACCAAGAAGATCAAAACGAGCTGGACTATTTCAGTGTACAACGTCTACGGACGGAAGAATGCCTTCTCCGTATTCTTTACTCAGGCGGCTTTCCAAAACGTGCAGGCTAATAAACTGTCGATCCTGGGTAGTGCCTTCCCCTCAGTGACCCTGAATATTGAATTCCTTTAAGGCGGTTCCACTGTTTAAACCGTATGTAAAGAAAGCAAATGATGAAAAAAATAGCATTCATTTTATACAGCATATTCGGCATGTTGTTGTTCACCCTGGCAGGGTGCCTGGATGAGATCGAACTGGAAACGCCGGCTGCCAATCAGGAAAGTCTGGTGATCCAGGGAAAGTTAATCGTTGGAGATCCGGCTCATGTGGAAGTTAAGGTTAGTAAACTGTTTACTTTCACAGCTGATGGTAAGCAGCCGGTCAATGCCCGGAAAGTGGTACTGATCGACGAAGACCAGCGGGAAATTGAATTAGAAGACCGGGGATTGGGAAATTATTCAATCGATATTCCGGCGAATTACCCTTCTTTCAGTATCGACCTCGAAAAGCCTTACTACATTCGGGTGGAGACCTTTGACGGCCGTACTTTTGAATCGGCCCCGGAACAAGGCCTTCCCGTACCGAAAATTGCAGCAGTAAATTATCAGCTGGTTACCAGAGAAGTGATTGACCTGCTTGGCAAACCGGTAGATGTAGATTTTGTACGCTATAGTGTGGACACTCCCCTAAGCACCGATGCGGCCGGCAGAAATATCCGGCTGGGCTGGGAATATTTTCACACTTTCAAAGTGCGGGATACCCCTATCTCCTCCAATACAACCCCCAAAACCTGCTACATCACGCAAAACCTGAACATAGCAGAGATCAGAGTAGTAGACGCTTCGGTGCTGACCGCCGATACGCTGAGAGATTATGAGATCTACGAAACCAATTTCATGCGGGTATTTGGTGAAGGGCTTTATTTTACGACCGTCCAGGAGTCACTAACGGAAACCGCCTATGAATTTTTCACTCAGGTGGCAGAGAATACCGGCCGGACCGGTAGTATGTTTGAGGCACCTCCGGGGAAAGTGGTTTCCAATATCCGCAACATCAACGATGAGAACGATGAAGCGTTTGGTTTTTTCTATGTCACCGAACAAGATACGCTCCGTACCTACGTGGATACACTGCTGATCGGCGATCCCTCGCATTTCTGCCCACCTCCGGGAGGACTGACCCGTGAGGACGGAAGTTGCCGCGAACCCATCTGCTGCAATTGTCTGAGTGTACCTCAGAGTACGATCTTCAAACCGGGATACTGGACGCATTAGCGTGTGTCTCCAGGATATCTTGCCGATAGCTTTGATAAGCTGAGGATCTGAATATCGGGACATAATTGTGAAAGCGAATACGAATGGAAAATGATGATCAATAGACGGAGTAATAAACACGGCAGGGGCAGGTTTTGGATCGGTGCTACGGCATGTTGTCTGGCATTTATCGTCTATGGCTGTCTGGATGTGATCGATATTGAAGTTTCGGGGGAAGCACGGGAAAAACTGGTTATTCAGGGGCACCTTATTGTTGGTGACCCTTCGCTGGTACAGGTTAAGGTCAGTAAACTTTTTGATTTTACCGCTACCAGTAAACGGCCCACTACGGCCCGGCAGGTCAGCCTGATTGACGAGAATGGCCGGAGTATAGTGTTGAAGTCGCTGGGCCAGGGTGATTATGCCATCTCCATTCCACGGGATTATCCGGATTTCTCTGTCGAATTGGGTAGGTTTTACCGGCTTAGACTCGAAACTTTTGATGGCCGGATCTTTGAATCGGACCCCGAAAAGGGCCTGGCTGTCCCCCGCATGGATGATCTGTCTTTTCAGTTGGTCCAGGGGCAATGGCCGGATGCTACGGGTGGTTTCCGGCCGCAGGAGTTGATCCGTTATACCATTGATACCCCCCTCCGTACATCGGAGCAAGACGATGACCTGCATCTAAGATGGCAAACAGAATGGACTTTTAAAGTGCAAGACTCGCCTTACCAGCACTGGATAGAACAAAAGACCTGCTACGTTACCCAGCAACTGGACGTAACTGCTCTGGATATTTTTGCCCCCAGAGCATATGAGACGGACTATCTCTTTGATCATGTAGTCTATGAAAATGCAATCACCCGAAATTACGGAGAAGGACTGGTCTTTACGGTAATCCAGCAATCAATGGACGAAAATGCTTACAACTATTTTGATCAGGTTGCGCAGAATACTTTTCGTGAAGGCTCTATGTTTGAACGTCCACCCGGAACGCTTGTTTCCAATATTCACAATATCACCGACGCAGAGGACGCACCATTTGGCTACTTTTTTGTCACCCAGCAGGATACCCTGCATACCTACGTGAGTCCGGAGGCGGTGGGGTCTCCTCCGCATTACTGCCCACCTCCCGGCGGTATTTTGACCATGAGTGGATATTGTGCCGACTTTATCTGCTGTGATTGCCTGAGTGTGGATAACAGCACGGTCACTAAACCTGATTTCTGGGAGGAATGACCCTTAATTGATGAAAAATTAAAACTCTATCTCGTGAGTAAGAACTGTATGCTTTTATTCATCGCCCTGTTGGCCGGATTGAATTTCCTGAACGCCGGAAATAACCCCGGGGTTCCAGCTGCCAATCCTGCCTATCTGATCCAGTTGGATAAATCCTTTTACGTCAATGGAGAGGTGATCTGGTATAAACTACTACTACCTGCCACCCCCACTCATCAGGGCGCAGCTGTGAAAGCAGTACTGTCTGACCGGGATGGAAAAACCCTTTTCTATACCTTTCTGAAAAATAAGAGAGCGCCCTTCGTAAGCGGCTATTATAAAATACCGTTCGACCTGCCCGGGGGCATGTATCGTCTCAGTTTTCTGGCCTCGGAAGCCATTACGGGGCAGGTATTTACTTTGGCTTACGCCGATCTACCTATTTATAACGACGGCGAAAAGGTGGTGAGTGATAAGGTGCGCAGTGATAGTGGACCGAAAAATACGCCGGCCGTGCTGGAAACAGCTGGAGATGTATTGAAGGTAAGTATCAATCTAAATGCCAATACCATACGCAGCCGGGATCAGGTACTGGCCGGCATCCGGGTGACGGACGCCAACGGCCAACCGGTGACGGCAAGTGTGTCGATTGCGGTGAATGACCATTCGCTGATCACCGTCGGGGGAGGGCAGCCAACTCTTATACCCGGTCTGGCGGCACCGATTGCCTACCAGCTCGATACCAGTATTACATTTAAGGGACGTTTGACCGATTACCAGAACCAACCACTCACTGCTAATGTGCTCGGGGTGTTGACGCCCCAGCAAAATCGCATTCACTATACGCGTACTCAGTCGCCGGGGCAGATCAATCTGCGGTTACCCGATTTTTATGCACAACAGCCCATTCAGTTCCTTGGGTTTCCTCAGGAAGAAGAAAATATCAAGGTCAGCCTCTTACCGGATGAAGGACTGGCGGCCAAAGGCGATCTGGTATATACTCCGGAAATCATGCATTATCTCGAACTGAGTCGTCAGCGTAAAAAAATCTTCCAGTTGTATAAGGATCTGGAATTCAATCTGCAACCCAGTGTCCCAATGGTGAATGTCCAGGAATTAAAACCCGAACGGACAGTTAATGTCAAGGATTACGAATCTTTCGAGAACGTCTATCTCTTTTTCAAGGAAATTCTCACGCCATTGGTATTTCGGCAGGAGAAAGGAGAAGACAAAGTAGAAGCCAAAATTTTTACCGACCTCGGCAACCGGGTATATGATATGCTCCCCGGTCAGCCGCTATTTATTATCGACGGCAAAGCCACCCGTGACGGCAATTATGTAGCCCATATGAAAATGGATCAGGTAGAAACGGTCTCTATTTTTACTGATCGCGCCGAACTGCGTCAACAATTCAATGTCATGGGTCGCAGTGGGGTAGCCATCATCGAAACCTCTTCTACGGATATCACCGTGCCGGAAACGGATGCCGACGACATCTTTCTCGTGCGTGGTCTGCAGGCACCAGCTGCGTTCCCGGCTTTTACACCCAATCAGATTGAAAATGATCGACACAGACCGTTCTTTCGTCCTCAACTATATTGGGCGCCCGATGTTCGGACCGATGCCTCAGGGCAAGCTAATGTAAATTTTTTCCAGTCGGATGATACGGGCGATTTTCAGATCCGTGTTCTTGTGCAGGATGAGCGGGGAAGAATGGGGTACGCAGAGGCGGTTTATCAGGCGGTTTGGTAATACTGGAATCTTGATGATTAATTGGAATTCTTGTAATTTTAGAGAAAAATAATTAAATCATTGATGACCAATCCATCAAGACTTGATGCAGATAAGCAATATTCGTATGCGGATTATCTACTGTGGCAATTCAAAGAAAGAGTAGAATTAATCCGGGGGCGCATTTTTAAAATGAGCCCGGCACCAAGTACTACTCATCAAAAGGTCTCCAGACAGTTAAGTTTACAGCTATTCGCTTTTTTCGATAAAAAGAAAAGTTGTGAGGCATTTTCCGCCCCGTTTGATGTGCGCCTGCCGATTGGGAATACTCGAAAAGATGATGAAACTTTTACCGTTGTCCAGCCGGACCTATGCGTAATCTGTGATTTGGATAAACTGGACGAAAAGGGCTGTTTAGGGGCACCTGATCTTATCATTGAGATCTTATCTCCAGGTAATTCGAAAAGAGAAATGCGAGAAAAATTTGAGGTATATGAAGAATCGGGGGTGCAAGAATATTGGCTGGTAAATCCTTCCGATAAAACCGTTTTGATCTATGTATTAAACGATGATCGGGAATTTGTCGGCTTGCAGCCTTTAACGGAAGATCAGATTGCCCGATCGAGGACCTTCCCGGAACTGGAAATTCGACTTAACGAAGTGTTTACCAAATAAACTCAATTCTTCACCTCCACCCGTTGCTCACCCAGCCACCTCCGGATATCCTTCTTCTGGATGGCAGCCGCCATCAGATCCGGGAAAAGCTCGGGTGTGCAGGCAAAGGCCGGTACGTCCAAACGGGCCAACTCCTGGGCTACCTCTTTGTTAAAGGCCGGCGCGCCGTCATCGTTTAAGGCCAGCAGGGCGATGAACTGGCATCCCAACTGCAATAGTTGGGCAATGTGTTGCAGCATCGGCTCCGGCCGGCCTCCTTCGAACAGATCGCTGAGCAAGACCACAATGGTATCCTGCGGACGGGTTACCAACTGCCGACCATAGGCCAGTGCCTGCTGGATATCCGTTCCGCCTCCCAATTGAACGCCGAACAGCAGATCGACCGGATCGTTTAATTGCTCACTCAGGTCCACCACAGAAGTATCGAAGGCCACCACCCTGGTCTGCAACGTGCGCAGGGAAGCCAGAATGCAGGCGATCACCCCGGCGTGGACCACGGAAGAGGCCATGGAACCGCTCTGGTCCATCAGCAAAATGATGTGCTTGAGTTGGGGGCCCTTCCGACCGTATCCGACCAGGTGTTCGGGAATAATAGTGCCGAATTCGGGTTGATAATGCTTAAGATTCCGAAGAATGGTATGTGGCCAGTCGATCTCTTTTAAGCGGGGCCGGCGATTGCGTACGGCCCGGTTGAGCGCCCCGCTGATAGCCGTGACCAGATTGGGGCGGAGTCGTTCTTCCAACTGCCTGCACACCCTGCGCACGATCTCCCGGGCAGTTTCCCTCGATTCATCGGGCAGCACTTTATTCAATGACAACAAGGTAGCGGCCAGGTGCACGTCGACCTCCAATGCAGCCAGGAGTTCCGGTTCGAGTAACAGCTTTTCCAGTCCCAGTCGGTCCAGGGCATCTTTTTGGATCACCTGTATTACCGGGGAGGGGAAATACTTTCGTATATCTCCCAGCCAGCGGTTGACGTTGGGCGATGAACTCCCCAGGCCGCCCTCTCGGTCGCTGTCGTAAAGGGCCGTCAATACCCGGTCCATGCCGCGTTGCTCTTCGGTCAGGCTTTCCTCTTCTCCCGGATCGACAGCTACCTGCCCCAGGATGAGTCGCCAGCGTTGCAGGTGTTCAGTGATAAGGTGATCCAAGGCTTTTGAGTTGAAAGAGATGAAGAATAGCAAAGGCTGCGGATGCAAGATCATACCGGCAAGCGTTACCCTGCAAATGAAACTTCACGTTGTACTTTGTGCAATAGTTACCAAATACCAAGTACCCGGGACCAGGCACCGAGCATTACAATTTTAGTTTCTTACTCAACCAGATCAATACCAGTGCACCCACAATTGCCGTAAGGATCTCTCCGTAAAATCCGGTAGTTTCTACTCTGAGTACGCTGAATAGCCAGCCACCAATCAGGCCGCCCAGAATACCTACTACAATGTTACCCAGAATGCCGAACCCCCGGCCCTGAGTGATCAGTCCGCCCAGCCAACCGGCAATAGCGCCTACTATGATGATATAAAGCCAACTCATTAGATAATAAGATTTATAGTCGTCCGTGGAATATTGGTCCCTCAATGATTCAGGACTCACAATGCGCTGAAACAAAAGTAGCAGAAAAGTCAGCCCTATCCAATCCGGACCGGCAAAAAACAGCGATCCAATTGTCCTCAAATCATTAACTTCGCTTTCTGATGCAACTATGGGATAAAATACTACAGTCGGCAATTTTGGGTAGTGAACGCACCCACTTCGAACCGGTGGTGGAAGATGCTTTGCGGCGGTATGGTATCGATCCGGAAGATCCCCTGCCTCAGGTTATTTTATCCGGTGCAGCCACCTTGCATCAGCTCCGTAAGCTCCAACTTGAGCTTAGGCCGCTTGAACAGCCTTTGCCCGAGCCGGCATCCGAAGAAGAGGATGCGCAACTGTTGCCTCTCTCCAGCCTGACCCAACTTCAGCGTATCCTAAATGGGCCTTATCGTCGGGCATTACCGGAATTCGTGTACCTAATGACGAGTCGTCACTGGGTATTACCCCCGGAGTTTTTGCCCCAACTGCTGGATGACAGTCTTAATGATCCGGATCTTTGGCAATCCATACGCCCCATCCTCGGCGAACGGGCCGTTTGGTTGATCTCGCAACGTCCGGAATGGCGACCTTTACTACCGCAATGCGATCCTGCAGACTGGCCGGCAGCTGGTTTTGAAACTCGAAAACTCATAATTGCCCAATTGCGTCGTGGGCAGATCGATGCAGCCGTTCCACTGCTTGAAAGTATTTGGGATGATCTGCCTTACCGGCAAAAACTGGACTATCTCCAACTGTTGGAAACAGGACTGAACCTTACAGACGAAACCTTTTTAGAGAAATGCCGCAGGGACAGCCGCAAAGAGGTTCGCCAAAAGGCTATCGATCTGCTCTTATCGCTACCGGGCAGTCAACTACTGCGGACGTTATTTGACCATCTTGCGCCTCTTTTTGATGTTCCGGTGAAAAGTGGTATCCGGGAAGTTAAACTGCCCGAAGAAATTCCGGAAGCTGCGTTGATGGAGGGATTGATCAGTACTAAGAAAGACAAAAGTAAAGGACTGAAGCTGGACTGGCTGATAGAGAGTGTAGCCCGTATCCCCGCTGCATACTGGCAGGAGCGCTTTAAATGGTCACCAAATGTATTGGTGAATGCGCTTCGAATGAGTAGCTTTCCCAATGAGCTTATAGGTGCACTGGGTCAGGCATCCCTTCGCTTCCGGGATGTAGACCTGTCTGTACAACTAATGCGAATGCTGGTATTGAATGATATTCCCTTTCCGGAAAGTTTGGACTGGCAGGCCGTCGTCAGACAACTTCCGGCAGCCGACATCCAGGATATATCTGATACCTATCTGCAACAACAACCAGGATTGTTGGGAGAACAGGCGCCGGTCACCAAGGTGCTGGAACTGGGCCTGTACCCCTGGAGCAAATTTACCGCCCAGCGGATCATTCACGATCTGAAGCAATGGATGGCCGAGTCCAAAACCTTCCTCTGGAACCTCTGGCATTACAAACGGCTGCTGGAAACGGCGGGCTATTGTAGTCCAGTGGAATTATTCGATACCTTTAACGCCGACTGGCCGGTGCATTCTCCGGTATGGAATCAATGGGCACCCGATATAGACCGGATGTTGCGGATCATGCGCTTTAGAATGAAAATGTATTCTCCAAAAAAATAAATTGTGGCAAAACAGAAAAAGAAGGAATCCATCCAAAGTGAACAGAAGGAAAATGCAGCTTTACTCCGTTTGCCGGCCGAAGAACTATACGCAGCAGAACTGGAGGCCCTCCTTGCTGTTGATGACCGGCCAAGACCGCAAAACTGGCAGCTTTCTCCCTGGGCGGTGGTCACTTATATTCTGGGCGGTAAGTTAGAGGCCGGATTGGTGGTTACTCCCAAGTACTACGGAAACCGGAGGATCATAGAGATTGCCGTCGCCACCTTGGCGACCGATCGTGCTCTCCTGCTTACGGGCATTCCCGGCACGGCCAAAACCTGGGTGTCCGAACACCTGGCCGCGGCAATATCCGGTAATTCCCGACTTTTAGTTCAGGGGACGGCCGGCCTGACCGAGGAGGCCCTGCGCTACGGCTGGAACTATGCCCGGCTGCTGGCCGATGGGCCTTCTGAAGCAGCACTGGTGCCTAGCCCGGTCATGACGGCGATGCAAACCGGACAATTGGTACGCCTGGAAGAACTGACTCGCATCCCTTCCGATGTACAGGATGCATTGATCACCGTACTCTCTGAAAAAATACTGCCAATCCCTGAACTCAACCGGGATGTGCAGGCACGTCAGGGCTTCAACCTGATCGCTACGGCCAACGACCGGGACCGGGGTATTAATGAACTATCCAGCGCTTTGCGCCGGCGCTTCAATACGGTGGTTATGCCCTTGCCGGCCACCCTGGAAGAAGAAGTAAATATCGTCAAAAACCGGGTGGAGCAGCTTGGTACTACCCTGGCTCTGCCGACGGAAGCAGCTCCCATAGCCGAAATCCAGCGACTGGTTACTATTTTCCGGGAATTGCGCAGTGGCAAAACCGAAGATGGCCGGACCCGGCTCAAATCCCCGTCTAGTACGTTAAGTACGGCGGAAGCTATTTCGGTGATCAACAGCGGACAGGCGCTGGCCACGCATTTCGGTGATGGTAAATTGAAAGCTTCCGATCTGGCGGCCGCCCTGACCGGAGCAGTGATCAAAGATCCGGTGGCCGACGAAAAGGTATGGCTGGAATATCTCGATACGGTGGTACGTTCGAGGAAAGCCTGGCAGGATCTTTATGAGGCTTGCCGGGAGCAGGGATAAAAGATGAGGAATGAGGTTGCTTTATGTAGAATTGACAAGTAAAAAATGAAGTGGATCGGGTTATGTATATGCTGTTTATGTCTGTTGAGCAATTTTGGGTGGGCTCAAACTGACCGGATCGTGATCGAGGAGATCACGATGGAGGGCAACCGGCGTACGCGCGATGAGATCGTTCTAAGAGAGTTGAAATTTCACAAAGGAGATACTATTCCGGTGAGTCAGCTGGAAAGATTACTGGAAGAAAGTGAGCAGTTGGTGATGAATACCGGGCTGTTCAATTCGGCCAATATTACCATCAAGAACTGGCGCGGTGCGGATAATCATGTGCACTTTCATCTGGAATTGGCGGAAACCTGGTACATCTATCCCATCCCGATCTTCGAGCTGGCCGACCGCAATTTTAATGTCTGGTGGGTGGAACAGAAGCGATCCCTGCAACGCATCAATTTCGGCGTTCAGTTTACACATCTTAATTTTTCCGGCAGGCGTGACCGGCTACTGCTCATTGCACAATACGGCTATACCCGAAAGTATGCCATGCAATACACCTTGCCGTATTTCAATAAAGCCCAGACGCTTGGCGTTGATGCTACGCTTTCCTTTTCCCAAAATCGGGAAGTAACTTATGCTTCGGAAGCAAATAAACAGGCTTTTTACCGCGATGAGGATCGCAATTTCACCTATCAGCAGTTCCATCTCAGTTTCGATTTTTCCTACCGGCCGGGTTTTCACCGCTTTCACAACTTAGAGGTGGCTTTCCGGCAAAAATGGGTAGACAGCTACGTTGCCCGGGAGCTCAATCCTGATTTTTTCCTGGATGGCAGGAATCTGCAACGCTCCGTATCGCTGGCCTACCGCTTTACTTTCGACCGGCGTGATGTACAGGCCTATCCGCTGGCGGGAACTTACCTGCAGGCGGCACTGACCAAGACCGGTCTGGGCATATTTTCGGATCGCAATGCACTGGGAACGGAACTGTATTTTCAGAACTATTGGCCCCTTTCGCAGAAGTGGAGCACCGGACTTCTGCTGGGGAGCAAGCTCGAATTGATCCGCAAACGTCAGCCTTTTATTGATTACCAGGCATTGGGATATCAGGAGAATACTTTGTATGGCTACGAGTACTATATCGTGAACGGACTGGATATGGGACTTGTCCGGGGATTTTTGCGTTATCGCCTGCTGGAGAAGGGTATTACCTTCGGCAAACTAATGCCCATCCAGGCTTTTCGGAAAATGCCGGTGAAGATCTATCTGAGCCTCAATCAGGGAGCGGCCTATGTAAATGATCCGTATACCGGCGCGGCCAATCCTTTTGCCAATCGCATGCTGTGGGGAGGAGGTATTGGTCTGGATATCGTTTTGTATTATGATAAAGTGCTGCAAATTCAGTACAGCTATAACCACCTTTGGGAAAAGGGCTTATTTTTACATTTTAGCGCGAATATTTAAGAGACGGAGAATAAATAAATGCCGTCAAACTATCATACCCAATGCAAGTAGTTGTTTTCAGTAAACTCGCCAAGGAAGAAGATGTTCCGCATATTCAGGAGCTGTTCGATGTGCTGCACGATGAAAACATTACTGCCTATGTGCATGCTCCGTTGCTGCATCAGCTGCGCGATCTGGTCCGGTTTCCGCGTGATGTCGGTGTTTTTGAAGGCTTTCTGGATCTTTCGGTCAAGCGCTTTGATTTTTTTATTACGCTCGGTGGAGACGGGACCATCCTGGAAGCTTTTACCTATGTCAGAGACAGTGAAGTGCCGGTCGTAGGTATCAACCTGGGTCGCCTGGGTTTTCTGGCCAGTATTGAAAAAAAACGCATCCGGGAGGCCATTATTCTGCTGAAACGAGGCATGTATACCATCGAAGAACGCGGGTCGATCTATCTGGAATCCAATTTCCCCTTATTCGGCGAGACCCCTTTTGCATTGAACGATTGTACATTGCTGAAACGGGATACATCCTCCATGATCACCGTACATGCCTATATCAATGGAGCTTACCTCAATTCCTACTGGGCCGACGGCATCATAGTAGCTACGCCTACGGGCTCTACCGGCTATTCTCTGAGTTGCGGCGGACCGGTCATTTTTCCCGATTCGGGGAATTTCGTGATCACACCGGTAGCTCCGCACAATCTCAATGTGCGCCCCATCGTGATCTCTGACGACTCCATTATCTCTTTTGAAATAGAAGGACGGGCCGAAAATTTCCTTTGTACGCTGGATTCGCGTTTCGAGATGGTAAGTGCTGCCCATCAGCTCGCCGTGCGCAAAAATGAATTTAAACTCCGTCTGGTGCAGCTCTACGATATCGGTTTCCTGGAAACCATCCGCAACAAACTGGCCTGGGGGGTGGATACACGCAATTATTAGTATTAGGTACCGGGTACTTGGTTTTGGGTGCTTGGCAGTAATTCCTGTAACTAAATACCGAACCCCCAATTTGGTAACCTTTCTTCTCTTCATCAAATTGTATTCGATACAAGCCCAATATGGTTATGAAAAAATACCTCCTGCTGTTTTGTTCCTGTCTCGTGCTACTGCCTTCTTTTGGCCAGGAAGCATTTTTCGCTTTTGTCGATAATACCGGAGGCAAGGAGGCGCAGCATGGTGTAGCCGATTATAAAATACAAACAGCCCAAAAGGTATTCGATGCCCTGGTGGCGGGGCAGGGAGATCTCCGGCGTAAAGTGCCTAAGCTGGTGATGAACGATAGCGAGCTGTATGTGGCATGGGCTCAACCCGAAAAAGTGGAGATTGGGCTGGAAGAGCTGGCTTACGATGTATGTGTATCCTTCGGCGCCGATTCCCTTAATGCACTGGCGGCCCTGCTGTCGCACGAACTGGTGCACTACTATGAGAAACACGATTGGAGTCGTCATTTCATCAAGGAAAATGCAGAATTAACTACGGCTCAACAACTGGAAAAACTGGAAGAAGGTCTTAAACTGGAAGCGCAGGCCGATTATCTGGGTGGATTTTTGGCGCATTCGGTAGGTTTTGATGTGCATGGGGTTATGCCGGCTTTATTAAAAAAGGTCTACAGTGAAGAAGCGTATGATCTGCCCGAAGACATTCCCGGTTACCCCAGTTTACAGGACCGGATCGCCATGTCTGAAGGCGCCATGAAACGCCTTGGCGAGCTGTTGATCGTTTTCGAAACCGCCAATTATCTCGAATTACTGGAATATTTTGAAACCGCAGATCGCTACTACCAGCATATCCTCGATGATTTTCAAAGTCGGGAATTGTACAATAATGTAGGGGTTAATAGCCTCCATGCTGCTATCAAATTGTTTACCAATAAGGAATTACCTTATGTTCTGCCGGTGGAGATGGATCCAGAAACCCGGCTGCGGCGCCCCGGTACGCGCAGCTCTGAACAGGAACGCAAACAACAGCGCAACGACCTGCTGGTAAAAGCACGGAATTATTTTGAACAGTCCATGGCGTTGGATACTGAATATGCACCGGCTTTTGTCAACACTGCCATTTGCTATGTCTTAATGAATGACTGGGAAGAAGCGGCATACTGGCTGCGCAAGGCGGTAAAAGCTGCTCCCGGACCTAAGATGAGTAGTGACATTGAAGTAATAAAAGGCGTCATTGCGGCATTGCAGGAAGACCTGGAAGGCGCACAGGAGTGGTGGGAAAAAGCGAGTGAAGCCAACAACCATTTGGCAGCGATCAATCTTAAGGTGATCCAGTCTGGAGCACTGGCAGTTGTGTCACCCAATCGAGGCTTTGCGATGAGGCGCGAACAGATCGATGAACTATCACTGGACCAATTTCTGCGCTCAACCCCTCCCGACCAGATGGTCACCGTCGATGAATCGGATAATATCATCGCCGGATTTTACCAAAGAGACAACTCGGTGATCTATTCCCATTCTCTGGATTTCGGGAAAGAATTCGTCAGCGTGCAAGTGGTTGATAGAAACTTTACGGGAGAAAGTATGGAAGGCATCCGGATCGGCGATACCCGCGAACAGCTACTGGATGCCTACGGTGAGCCGGAACAATATGTACAATTACCCTATGGAGAATTCCTGGTCTTTCCGCAGCGACAGCTGTTTTTTCGCCTGGGTAGGGAAGCGAAAGTGGCCGGTTGGGGAATTTATCGGATCAACTAGGTGAAGTCGTAAGTCGTAAGTCACTGATCATAAGTCGATACTGTAAGACTGATGACTTACGACTGATGACTGAATAACTAAAAAAATACAATCCCTACATCCAGTCAGGTGTGTCGCCGTCCTGTTTTTTCTGTGGTGAATTCGGGCGGACCCGGGCAAAATCCCAGTCGAATTCATGCAGATGAGAAAGACCGGAGCGTAGTAGATCAATACAGGCCTGGATATCTCCTTTGTGAGCCAGCTCGATGGTCTGGTGCATATGGCGGAGCGGAATGGAAATGGCACCGCTAATTGCTCCCTTTTTGCCGGATCGTTGTACACCGGCCGTATCGGTACCGCCGGCCGGCAGGATCTCCGGTTGCCAGGCGATATCCTTTTTTCGGGCCACGTCTTTCAGGTAATTGACCATGCGGTAATCACTGATCACGGAACCGTCCATGATCTTAATGGCTGCCCCCTTTCCGAGTCGGGTTACCGCATCGTGCCCGTTGGCACCCGGTACATCGAAAGCAATGGTTACATCCAGTCCAAAGCCGAAATCCGGGTCGATCAGGTGTGCGGCCGAAAAGGCGCCGCGTAGCCCAACCTCTTCCTGAACGGTAAATACACCGTAGATATCATAAGGTACTTCGGCATCTTTAAGTTCCCGCAACGTTTCCAGCAAAATGAATACCGATACCCGATTGTCCAGCGATTTGCTGTTAACGCAGTTGCCCATCTCAATGAGTTGACGGTCGCGGGTGATGGGGGCACCCACCGACACGATCTTTTCCACTTCCTCTTTCTTCATGCCCAGATCGATGAAGTATTCACTGATGGGGATCATCTTGGTGCGCTCTTCCGGTTTCATCAGGTGGATGGGTTTGCAACCCATTACGCCGATAATATCCTGGCTGCCATGCACGATGACCCGCTGTGAAGTCAGCGTTTTGGGGTCGAAACCACCGAGGGTATGAAATCGGAGAAAGCCGTCATCATCGATATGGGTTACGATGAAGCCGATCTCATCCATGTGCGCGGCCACCATCACTTTACGGCGTTCCTTACCTTTTTTCAGGGCAATGACATTACCCATATTATCAACCGAAACTTCATCCACCAGAGGCGTTACCTCTTTGATCACCAGTTCACGAACGCGCTGTTCGAAGCCCGGTGCTCCGGCTGTTTCACAAATGGTTTTAAGTAAGGATACGTTGATCATCGCCGTTAAAAATCTTAGTAGTTTAACTAAGGCATTAGTAAAAGTTGCGCGAAAATAGCATAAAATGTTGATCCTTTGAAATTTATTCTCATTCAATCCCGGGTGGAGGAGATTTGTGTATCTCTTGTTGTACCGGGAAATTATTGTAAAATTGTGCCGGTTTTCACCAGGAATGAGAGGTGAGGAATGAGTTCATTCCTCATTCCTCATTCCTCATTCCTGAAAGACATGTCCATAAAACGTTTGGCAAAAGATACCGCAATTTACGGCCTGAGTTCCATCCTGGGGCGGGCCCTGTATTTTTTGCTGACTCCGTTTTATACCTACATTTTCGAAAACAACGAATACGGCGTACAAAGTGGCGTTTTTGCCTTTACGGCCATTATGATGGTGGTATTTACCTACCGGATGGAAACGGCCTATTTCCGCTATGAATCAGAGCCTGGAGAAAGGCGGCAACCTTACTTTGATACCGCCATGTTGTCCATTATCGGCAGCACGGTGCTCTTGGGTGGTATGTTGTTGCTGATTGCTCCACAGATCGCCAATTTGCTTAGCTATGAGGGAGAGGTGGGGCTATTCCGGATGGCTATTCTGATCCTGGCTTTCGATGCGCTGAGTGAGATACCACTGTCGCGCCTGCGACTGGAAGGGCGACCGCTTCGTTTTGCTTTTGTGCGGCTGAGCAGTATTGCCGTGAATATTGGATTAAACCTGTTCTTCCTGTGGTTTTGCCCGAAAGCGCTGGAACAGGAGGGCTGGCAGTGGCTTTGGCCCCTATTAGATCGCATCTACGACCCGGATTTTGGTATCGGCTATATTTTTCTGTCCAATATGGCGGGTAGTTTTGTAGCCCTTTTGTTATTGTCTCCTATGATCTTTCGGATTAGGATGCAATTTGACTGGGCACAATGGCGAAAGATGATAGGATACGCAGCGCCCCTGGTGATCGTGGGTTTCTCCTATGTGATCAACGAGGTGCTGGACCGGGCGATCTTTCCCCGCCTGTATTCCGGAACATTGGAAGAAAGCCACGCCCAACTCGGTATTTATGCGGCCAATTACAAACTCGCCATGCTGATCTCCCTCTTCATCCAGGCATATCGCTATGGGGCGGAACCTTTTTTCTTCAAGCAGAAAAATACCGCTGATTCCGGACAGCTATACGCGGACCTGGCTGGTTTTTTTACTGCCATAGGGGGCATCGCTTTTCTCGGCATTACGCTCTTCATTGATTTTACCAAGTATTTCATTCCCAATCCGGAGTACTGGCCGGGTTTATCGGTGGTACCTATCCTGGCTATGGCCAATATCTTCCTGGGCATTTACTACAATTTTGCCACCTGGTACAAACTGGCCGATATGACCAGATGGGGAGCTTATATCTCCATTGGCGGAGCGATCATTACCATTGTGTTGAACGTATGGTGGATACCGCGCTTCAGCTACCTGGGCTCAGCCTGGGCTACGCTGATCTGTTACGGTAGTATGGCGGCGGCAACCTGGTGGTTTGGAAGGAAGTTCTACCCGATCCCCTATAAGATCTCTAACATTCTATTGTACCTCATGGTGGCCGTGTTGATATGGGGCGCAGGGAGAATAACGGGGAGCTTTTTAGCGGATCAGCTTATGTTGCGTACCCTGGTGAATACGGTACTTTTCCTGACTTACCTGTTCTTTATCTTTAAGATGGAGCGGCAGGCGATTAAGAAGTACTTCCATATTTAAATAGAAGATGCCTGGCATTTCACAAATGCCAGGCATCTAGTGCGAGAGAATTAAACCTTAGGTGGTTCCCATCCCTTCTCGTATTCTCTGGACCAGTGTTTCTTCATCACTTTCTTATTCTTGAAGTGGCCGGTAGCCGGATCGATCTCCAGCATGGCGTTGCCCATTTTGTAGGAGATGTTGGCGTAATGGCAAAGATGCGTACTGATGGCACCATCCTCGATATTGGAGTTTTGCTTTGCCTTACCGCGCACGGCATCCAGGAAGTTGGCCACATGGATGGTGGTCATGTCACCGCCACCGCCGAGTCCGGTACTGCCTTCGCTGCCGCTTTCTTCTTTTTCCCGGACCAGTTTGCCGCTACGGTCGTAGAGGCGATAGCCATTGCGGTTGACGAATACGGAACCTTCCGTACCATAGATCACGGTGCCGCGGTCGCTGCCGTAAGTTTGATAACCGTCGCGGCTCTTACCGTCCCAGGAAATGGATTTTCCGCCCGGGAAAGTATAGGTAACCATCATGGTATCGTACATCGTCCAGGGATCGTCTTTGAAGTGATATTTACCGGCATTGGAATGGACGCTCTGCGGGAAATCCACCTGTAAGGCCCAACGGGCTACATCCAGTTCGTGAGTGGCATTGTTGCCGGTCTCGGCGGTACCCCATTTCCAGAACCAGTGCCACATATAGTCGCCCAGAATGTCGACAAACTCCTGGCGGGGAGCCGGCCCCTGCCACAGATCCCAGTCGAGATAGTCAGGTGCGGCTACCTTGTTGGCATTTGGTACCCGGCCACGGTTGTTGGAATAGAAGGCTACGGCGTGATATACGTCGCCGATCGCGCCATTATGGATCTCGGAAATGATCTCACGTGAGGTAGGTGCTGAACGTTGCTGGTTGCCCATCTGTACCACCTTGCCGTAGTGTTTTTGCAGAGAGATCATCAACTCTCCTTCATGTGGATTGTGACTGGCGGGCTTTTCCACGTATACGTGCTTACCGGCGTCGAGAGCCATCCAGGTGCCGGGAGCGTGCCAGTGGTCAGGTATGGCGAGGAATACCGCATCGATGTCCTGATTGCCGAGGATCTTGCGGATATCTTTTTCGCCTTTCGGCATTGCTCCGGTCATTTTTTTAACCTGTCCCTGACCTTCTTCCTGACGGCGAGAGTCCACATCGCCGACATAGGCAATGGTAACGTTTTCGCATTTACTCAGGGAGGGGGCTAAGGCGCCGAAACGTCGGTAGCATCCCAGGATAGCTACATTCAGGTGGTCATTGGCACCGAGGATACGTGCGTAGCTTTTTGCACTCATGCCGAGGGTCAGACCAGCCGTCCCCACAGCGGCTTTTTTAATGAATTTTCTTCTTGAATTTGATGTGTCTGGCATGTAGGTATAGATTTTAATGGTCAATTTGGCTTTCGCAGATCAATGAGTGAGTCTACCAAGTTACAGTATTTCACTGACTTGACGTGGAAAGCGGCATAAGACCATTATCACTACCTTTAATTCAATTCCCTTTGGGAACTACACGCCTTGGGGATTTTGCTTTTGTTAAAATTTTCCGCAGGTTTAATACACAGACAGGGACGGGATTGTGATTTAGGATTATTGCCCAATACATGCACTTCCTGGTTATATAACAAAACCGCGTACCCCGTTTCGTCGGTAGATTCCGTGGCTGTCCAATAACCATTTGGAGCGATATCCAGGCTTCTCTGGCCGGCATCGAATAAATTGCTGTACGCACTTTTCAAACCACCCCGGTAGAAAGTACCGATCAGATAGTCTATCTGGCTGGAACAGGCCAATTCCCAGTCGTCTCCCAATTTTCTGCATTCCTTTTTGGCATCATACCAGTTGACCGGTGCCTCCGTCACTTCGAGATAACAGATATTGCCCATCTTTATGCCGGGAATAGCAGGTTTACTAATTGGTACAGGATTATCATAATTCCTGAACACAACGGTATCTCTGATCGTGTCCCGGGGCGGAGACGGACAACCTCTGCGCTGGAGTTGCTGCCTGATTTCGGGGGCGCATCCGCTTTCATCACCGAATCGTTGCAGATATTCCTGATAGATGGAGCAAAGAAAATAATCAGGTACATTACCGGGCAGCGTCTCTACGAGAAGCCTGCATTCTTTGAGCATCGTGGTGTCTCCGGGAAAAAGGCACTTTTCCACTACTCTGCGAATAATATCTTCGGAGCAGGGCTCATTTACCCCATAAGTATACAGGTGCTTGATGTACACATTGCAGTCATCTGCCGCCAGGGCATCCTGACATGCCTGCGGCAGACATTCGTCCGTCTTAAGCAGTAGTTCGCAGGTTTTGGAAAAGCGGGCATCTGTACCATTCTCAGCCAGGTAATCCCGGCATTTGTCACAGGTAGCAGGCAGACCCGAATTGCCGAAACTAATAAGCAGTAAAGCTGTTAATAAAGCGCCTAACCAGCCCAGCCAGAAAATCCAGACAGGTGGAGATGATTTCGATGGTGGTGGTGCTGCTGCTGGGGCAGACAGAGCAGTCGGTGATACAGCGGTTTGCGGAGGTGGCGGAGTGGTCGGCACATCTGGTTCGGGGCAGGCTTCTTGCAGCTTTTCCAGCTTTTTTTCGATCTCTTCCCGGTCACAATCCGGCTCCAGTAACTGTTTTTTCAGTAGGATTCGCTGCTCCTTTTTGTAATCCTCAACGATCTCAAAAGGATCACCGACCAGGTTGATCAATTCTTCCGTGATCGTCGGCAGGCCACTGCCTTTTCTTTGACAGGCTCCCCGGTGCAGCTGGTGCATGTAGATGTTCATGCAGCCCAATGCCATTTTCCGACCGCCCTGCTTTTGGAGGAATCCGGTGATAGAACCGGCTACCCCTTGCCGGCCGACAACGGCTACTCCTCGCTGCATTTCCAAAAAGTGCAGGCTGTTGTCCAGACCGTTCTTTAGATAGTCTATTCCCTGTCCTTCCAGCCGGTAACGATACTCATCAAGCTTGGGGACGATCGCTTCATAATTCCAGAGATGCCCCAGGTAGGCTTCATCAATAACCAGCATAGCCTTGATCGCGCCATCGGCCCCTCTAAGTTGCTGTAAAAAGCTGAAAAATTCTTGTTTCTCCTCGGCGTTTGCCGCTCCACCTTGGCTGAAGAGGCGTTCAAGTTGATCAAAGATCAGGTAGATGGACTTAAGCTGGCTACCATGGATCTTTTGAAGCATTTGCAGTGGATCATCCGTTTCCATCTCTTCACCGTCCGGAGCTACCTGTCCCCATACCCGTAAAAGATGCCGATGCAGGGATTGATTGATATTCTCTTCCCGCTCGACAATAATGAACTGCCATTCGCTATGCTCGAACTGCTCCGGTAGCCCCCAGCGCACTAAACTTGATTTCCCGCTACCCTGTGCTCCGAAAAGCAACAATAGATTGGTCTCGAAGGACATCCGGTAAATGTCCTCTAGTTCTTTATCCCTACCGGAGAATAGTGGGAATTGTGCCGGTTCCTCTAACTTAAGTGGGTTTTGGATCGGCGAACAGGGATTAATGGCCGTCTGGATGACCTTGCCTATGGAGCGCGAGGATGATCCGCTTCCGAAATAATTGACCAGTTGAACGATGGTATGGTCTACTTCCTGCCGACTGGAAAAGTCCCGGCTTCGGGCAATTTCCTGCCCATTCTTAGCTTCGATCGTAAAAAAATGCCGCCCGTCTTCTTCCTTCCGGATATAGCGTCGCTGATCTTTTCCATGCTTACGCAAGGATGCTATCCCGTTGTCACGCCCGTTTTCATGGTGGTAAGCTTCACTGGTAAGCAAAGGGCTACCGGACGGATCATTAAATCTGAAGAAATGACGGTCTTCGTTATCAATCGAAGCGTTGTAAGTGGAAAATCCAAACTCGTTCTTATCCGATCCGGTATCGGGGCTGTGATCGTCAATATCCTGGTGTATCGGCATAGACGAGGGCATATCCGGATCGGTGGAGGTTGGAGTAGGCATGGGGGGCTCTATCGACTGATTATCTTCGTTTTCCTCCCCGGGGAAGTGCTCTTCCATGTCCTCTGCGAAGGAATGATCCTGACTGGCAGTTCTGAGTTGATGGATGATCGACTGTTCCTCCTCGGCATTATTGCAAGTAGCTGGCTGTTCCAGTAGCAGATGGAGCTGTTCCGGAAAATGGACTTCCCAGTTGTCCCCCCTTTTTTGCAAATAGATAGGTGTGTCTTCCGGAGTGCCATGTTGCAGGTGTAGCCAGATCTGATGAGCGTTCTCAAGACAGCTCATTTGATCCGGAAAATCTCCGCTACGCAGCACGATCCCTTCCGCCTCTAACTTGTAATAGTAAATTAGCTCAGTATCACTACTTCGATGGTATACCTGTACCTTCATAGTAAAAAATTGTGCCAAGGCTTTCCAGGGGATGTAGTAGGACTGTATTTTTTTGAATTGCTATCAGATTATTCATCCAACCTGTAGGGCAAAGGTCAGATTTCTATGATCTGTAGGGAAGCGACAATCGTCGGAATATTACCTGCAGGTCATGGTACTTTCTCCGGTCGTATTTAGGCTCCAAAATAAACCGGATTTTCAATAATCCGGTATGTTGGCAATAAAAAATATGCCTTGCACGCCCTAAATATAGGTGGCCGAATAAAACAATTCCCGGCCGGGATAAGAAATGGCCATGCAATTGCAGCAATTTCCAGGGCAAGTCGTTCAGGCGGCAAGTCAGGTTTTGACTTTAGAATAATAATGGGCAATTTTCTACTTTTACGTCAAATTTTGCCCTTCGATTCTTTACATAGTAGTTTGACGGAAATAAATGAACCAATTTTAGGCTTTTAAAATTGGTTCATTTATTTTTTCTCCGTCACATAATCGATACAATGAGTCAAAATAATAAGGACAATCTGCTGGATGTGCTTCGCACGATCTTCAGATGGAAAAAAGCCATTCTCTATCTGTGTCTGGCAGCAGGTATCGTAGCAGCCATTGTCGTACTGGTGGTGCCGGTGTACTATCAGGCATCCACCGTCTTTTTCGTGGCCAGCCCCGACCAGTCCACTCCGGAGCTGATCTTTGGCAATAGCCTGTCTGAGCCTGAACTCTATGGTGATGAATCGGATATCGACCGTTTGCTTACCATTGCGGAGGGAAATGAACTGGTAGAATTTCTGATCGACTCCTTTCAGTTGTATGAGCATTACGATATTGATCGCAACAATGCGAAAGCGCCCTACAATATCAAACT